>NZ_JBEXRC010000032.1:0-93733 GCF_040612915.1 Streptomyces sp. NPDC006326
GTTATGTGGGGGTGTCTATCCCGATACGCCCCCGGCCCCGGCCCGCCGCCCCCCCGGGCCGGGCCCCCCCCCGCCGGCCGGGGGCCGTCCCCCCCGGCCGGACATCTGCAGAACCTCCCGGCCGCAGCCGGGGGAGATCAGCCCTGCGCGGTGATGCGCGCGAGGCGCTGGGCCTCTTCCCGCGTGGACACCGCGATGGCGTCCTCGTCGGCGAAGAGCAGTCGGTTGTCCTCGACGATCTGCTTGCCATTGACCAGCGACAGGGTCACCGGGGCGGCCGCACCGAAGACCAGCGCGGTCACCGGGTCGGCGATGGAGGAGTGGGCCAGCGTGCCCAGGTTCCACATCACCAGGTCGGCGAGCTTGCCGACCTCCAGGGAGCCGATCTGCGAGGCGCGGCCGAGCACCTGCGCGCCGCCGTACGTGCCCAGGCGCAGGGCCTGGCGCGCGTTGAGGGCGCGCTCGCGGTGCACCGGGTTGAGGCGGTTGATCAGCAGCGCGTTGCGCAGCTCGGTGTGCAGCTCACCGGACTCGTTGGAGGCGGTGCCGTCCACGCCGAGGCCGACCGGGACGCCGGCGGCGAGCATGTCCGGGACGCGGGCGATGCCGGCGGCCAGACGGGCGTTGGAGGACGGGCAGTGCGCGACACCGGTCTTGGTCCGGGCGAACGCGGCGATGTCGGAGTCGTTCATGTGGACGCTGTGCGCCATCCACACGTCCTCGCCGAGCCAGCCGGTCGACTCGAAGTAGTCGGTCGGGCCCATGCCGAACAGCTCCTTGCAGAACTGCTCTTCCTCGACCGTCTCCGAGCCGTGCGTGTGCATGCGCACACCCAGCCGGCGGGCCAGCTCGGCGCCCTGCTTCAGCAGCTCGGTGGAGACCGAGAAGGGGGAGCACGGGGCGACGGCGACCTGGGTCATCGCGTCGAAGGAGTAGTCGTGGTGCTTCTTGACGGTCGCCTCGGTGTCGGCGAGCGCGCCTTCGAGGGTCTCGACGGCGTGGTCCGGCGGCAGGCCGCCGTCCTTCACGCTGCGGTCCATGGAGCCGCGGGCGAGGGTGAAGCGGACGCCCATCTCGGACGCGGCCCGGATGATCGCGCCGGAGAGGTCGCCGGAGCCCTTGGGGAAGACGTAGTGGTGGTCCATGGCGGTGGTGACGCCGCCCTTGGCCATCATCGCCAGGGAGCCCTGGGCGGCCGTGTACGCCATCTGCTCGTCGATGCGGGCCCAGGTCGGGTACAGCGCGACGAGCCAGTTGAAGAGGTTGTGGTCGGTGGCCAGACCACGGGTGATCCACTGGTAGAAGTGGTGGTGGGTGTTGACCAGACCCGGGGTGACGAGGTGACCCGTGCCGTCGATGCGGCGGACCACATTGTCGAGGTTCTCGGGGGCCCTGCCCGCGCCGATCGACTCGATCTTGTTGCCGGCGACGACCACGTAGCCCGAGGCGTACTCGGTGTCGTTCGCGTCGACGGTCGCAATCGCACAGTTTTCGATGACGATGCGCTCTACGGCGCCGTCCTGGGCTGCCGATGCTGCCATGGGACTTCCTCGTGCTTTCAGTGGCGGTGCGGGCACGGCAAAACCCAGGGGATTTGAGTGCCGGAGCCGGGGGCCTGGACAGCTGACAGTACTGCCGCCCCGTGTGTTGCGTCCGGGTGCCGATTCAGGAAGTTGAAGGTGTGTCGCGTGGGGGGGGTGTGCGCCGTCCCGGGGCTACTGCGGAGCCCCGGGACGCGCCTGCCGCATCAGAGGTTGGTCATGTCCACGGGGATGCGGGCGTCAACGCCGTCCCGCAGGACCGTGGCCTCGATCAGACCGTACGGGCGGTCCGCCGCGAAGTAGACCTCGTTGTCGTTCTTGAGGCCGAAGGGCTCCAGGTCGACGAGGAAGTGGTGCTTGTTCGGGAGCGAGAAGCGGACCTCGTCGATCTCCGAACGGTGGTTGATGATGCGCGAACCCATCTGGTACAGGGTCTGCTGCAGCGACAGGGAGTAGGTCTCCGCGAAGGCCTGGAGCATGTGCTTCTTGGTCTCGGCGTAGGACTTCTCCCAGTTGGGCATCCGCTGCTCGTCGTCCGACCAGTTGAAGCGCCAGCGGCCCGACACCTGGGTGGCCAGGATGCGGTCGTACGCCTCCTGCAGGGTCGTGTACTTGTCCTTCACGTAACCCCAGAACTCGGAGTTCGTGGAGTTCATGACGATGAGGTCCTTGAGGCCGGAGATGACCTCCCACTTCTCACCGTCGTACGTGATCTGGGTGACGCGGGTCTCCATGCCCTTGCGGACGAAGGAGTGGTTCACCTCGTCGGAGCCGATGAACTTGGAGTTGGCGTCCGAGGTGGCGATCCGGTCCCAGGCGTACTCCTCGATCCGAATGCGCGCCCGCTTGATCGGCTCCTGGCTGGTGACGAACCAGCGCGCCAGGTGGATGCCGAACTGCTCGGCGGACTCGATGCCGTATTCCTTGGCGAAGGCGTACACCGTGTTCTTGGTGGTGTCCGTCGGCAGGACGTTGGCGTTCGACCCGGAGTAGTGGACGTCGTCCATGTCGCCGGAGAGGGCGACCGAGACGTTCAGGTCCTTGATGTGGTGGGTGTCGCCGTCCCGCGTGATCTTGACGACGCGGTTCTCTGCTTTGCCGTACTGGTTCTGGCCGAGAATCGTGGGCATGTCTGCTAGCTCCCTCGGTAAACGGAGTAGCCGAACGGGTTGAGCAGCAGCGGTACGTGGTAGTGCTCGCCCGGGTTCACCGCGAAGGTGATCGTGACCTCGGGGAAGAACGCACCGCTGTCCCTTACGCGGGGGGCGTCCTGCTGCGCCTCGGCGGCTTGCTTCTTGGAGAAGTACGCCTCGGTCTCGAAGTCGAGGCGTACGTGGGTGGTGCCCTCCGGCAGGGCCGGGAGGTCCTTGCAACGCCCGTCGGCGTCGGTCGCGGAACCGCCGAGCGGCTTCCACTCGGCGTCGAAGCCCGAGCGGGCCGACAGCGAGATGGCGACGCCCTCGGCGGGGCGGCCGATGCTGGTGTCCAGGATGTGCGTGGACACCGAGGCGGTGGTCTCAGTGCTCATGCTTGTCACTCTCCTTCGACGAGTCGGGTCAGTCGGATCCGGTTGATCTTGACGAGCTCTCCGCGGGCGATCTCCCGCTCGACCTCGGCATCGTTCTCGATCCGGACCTTGACCGCGTCCCGCATCTGCTCACCGGTCGCACCGGTGGCGCAGATCAGGAAGACGTGGCCGAACTTCTCCTGGTACGCCAGGTTCAGTTCGAGCAGTTCAGCCTTGAGCTCCTCGGAGGCCCCGGCCATGCCGCGCTGCTCGCGGGCGGAGGTCGGGTCGCCGGGCTTCGGCCGACCGATCGGCGGGTGGCCCGCCATCGCCTCTTCCAGGTCGGCCGCGGTCAGCTCGGCCATGGCGGCGTCGCTCGCGGCGAACAGGGCTTCGGCGCTGGTGAAGGGGCGCTGGGCGAGCAGCTTGCTCCCCCATGCCGAACTGGCGCACACCTCGTGCAGCTCGGCCGTGGCCGCACTGTCGTCCAAGGTGTTGAACCGGGTGAGACCCGGGGTCGGACTCGAAGTCACGGTAGGCCTCCGTGGCCTTGTTGCTTTGACGGGCTGGGCATAGCTAACGCCCTCGACAACACGGCGTCAACACTTTGTTGAAACTTCGCGTACACAAAAGCCGCCGCCCGGATGAATGAGGGCGGCGGCTTGTCACGCTGGGTCAAGGCGGTATCACGCCTGGTGGTTTTTGTTGGGGTTTTCCCGGTTCAAGTAGTTGTAGACCGTGAAACGGCTTACGCCCAGTGCGTTCGCCACCGTCTCCACGCCGTGCCGTACGGAGAAGGCGCCCCGCGCCTCCAGTATCCGCACCACGCCCTGCTTGGACTTCCGGTCCAGCTGCGACAACGGTACGCCGTGTTTGCGCTCCAGGGCCGCCAGGATGTGGTCCAGCGAGTCGGAAAGCTGGGGCAGGCGGACCGCCAGCAGGTCCTGGCCCTCCCAGGTGAGCACGACGTCGTCGGGCTGCGCGAGGGCAGGATCCATCAGCACACCGCCCATCGCGTCCACCAGCGGTTTGACCGCGGTGACGAACGGGTGATCACGGGGTTCGGTCATGGGGTGTCCTCCCGGATCACGTTGACCTGAAGCGAAACCCGCGTGGCTCCGGCTTCCAGCGCATCGCGCAGCAGCGCGGACACCGCGCCGAGCACCTCGCCGGCGTCCCCTTCGGCGGTGTTGCCGAACGGGCCGACATCCACGGCGTCCAGCTGCGCCTTCTGGATGACCTCGCGAGCGGCCACGGCATGGGCGGGGGCCTCTTCGAGATCGAAGGGCTCGGTCGTGAACTCCACTCTCAATCGCACGCTGGTCAAGCTACCTCCCGGTCAGGTTTTTTCGGCAGTCCGTACTTGACATCTGCGACAAGCCCGATGCAGTCTTCCATCAGGCAGAAACAAACTTCCGCAATACGGAAGGAGCGCACACCCCTCATGGGATACACGGACCAGCGCTTCGATGTGAATCTTTCGATCCTCTTCACGGAACTCCCGCTCCTGGAGCGTCCCGCGGCCGCCGCCGCGGCGGGCTTCACCGCGGTCGAGCTGTGGTGGCCCTGGATCGAGACCCCCACCCCCGCTCAGGAGGAGCTCGACGCCCTCAAGAAGGCTCTTGAGGACGCCGGCACCCAGCTGGTGGGCCTGAACTTCTACGCCGGCCGGCTGCCGGGCCCGGACCGCGGTGCGGTGTCGGTTCCCGGTGAGGAGTCGGAGCGCTTCAACGCCAACATCAACGTGGCCGCCGATTTCGCGGCCTCGGTCGGCTGCAAGGCGCTGAACGCCCTCTACGGCAACCGCGTGGAGGGTGTGGACCCCGCCGTCCAGGACGAGCTCGCGCTCAAGAACCTGGTCGTGGCCGCCCGGGCGGCGGACCGTGTGGGTGCGATCCTCCTGATCGAGACCCTCAACAAGCCCGAGTCGCCGCTCTACCCGCTGGTGAGCGCCCCGGCCGGCATCGAGGTCGTGGACAAGGTGAACGAGGCCACCGGCCTCGGGAACGCCAAGTTCCTGCTCGACCTGTACCACCTGGCGATGAACGATGAGGACCTCTCCGAGGTCATCGAAAAGTACGCCGCCAAGACCGGCCACGTCCAGATCGCGGACAAGCCGGGACGCGGTGCCCCCGGCACCGGCGAGCTGCCCCTTGAGGACCTGCTCGACCAGCTGAAGAAGGCCGGATACCAGGGCTACGTGGGCCTGGAGTACAAGGCGGCCGACGCCGCCGCGTCCTTCGAGTGGCTGCCGGCCGGGGCCCGCGCCGCCCGATAGGCGGACCAAGTCCAGGCGATCAGCCAGGCACCCCCCGCACTTTTCGTACAAAGCATCAAGAGAAGGACCCTCATCATGAGCACCCTCCCCAAGATCGCCTGGATCGGCCTCGGAATCATGGGCTCCCCCATGTCCGAGAACCTCATCAAGGCCGGCTACTCGGTCACCGGCTTCACCCTGGAGCAGGACAAGCTGGACCGCCTGGCCGCTGCCGGCGGCACCGCCGCCGGCTCGATCGCCGAGGCCGTCAAGGACGCCGACGTCATCATCACGATGGTGCCCGCCTCCCCGCAGGTCGAGGCCATCAACTACGGTCCCGAGGGCATCCTTGAGAACGCGAAGTCCGGCGCGCTGATCATCGACATGTCGTCGATCACCCCGCAGACCTCGATCGACCTCGCGAAGAACGCCGCCGAGAAGGGCATCCGCGTCATCGACGCCCCGGTGTCCGGCGGCGAGGCCGGTGCCATCGAGGCCGTCCTGTCGATCATGGTGGGTGGCGAGCAGGCCGACTTCGACGCGGCCCTCCCGATCCTGTCGGCGCTCGGCAAGACCATCGTCCTGTGCGGTCCGCACGGCTCCGGCCAGACGGTGAAGGCCGCCAACCAGCTCATCGTCGCGGTGAACATCCAGGCGTGCGCCGAGGCCGTGGTCTTCCTGGAGAAGTCCGGCGTGAACCTCCAGGCCGCCCTGGACGTCCTCAACGGCGGTCTGGCCGGCTCCACCGTCCTGACCCGCAAGAAGGACAACTTCCTGAACCGCGACTTCAAGCCCGGTTTCCGGATCGACCTGCACCACAAGGACATGGGCATCGTCACCGACGCCGCCCGCAACGTCGGTGCGGCCCTCCCGGTCGGCGCGGTCGTCGCCCAGCTGGTCGCCTCGCTGCGCGCCCAGGGTGACGGCGGCCTGGACCACTCGGCCCTGCTGCGCGCGGTCGAGCGCCTGTCCGGCGCCCAGGTCTGATCCCGGGCCCACCCCTCCCCGCCAGGGGACCCGTTCCCTCCAGCGGAACGCCCCGCAAGGGGACTTGAGTTTCCGGATGGCGCCGGTGCTGACACCTGTCCTGTCGCGCCCAAGCGCCGGCGCCGTCCGGATCACCCTCTCTCATCTTTCTTCAACAAACTGTTGACGTTAAGTTCAGCCTCGAACTAGGTTGTTCCGCATGACGGAAGGCACTTTCCGTCGGCAGTTACCCGTACGGAAGGTCACCATGTCGAAGCGCACGCTGACGACCGAGTCCGGCGCCCCGGTCGCCGACAATCAGAACTCCGCCACCGCCGGCGTCGGTGGCCCGCTCCTGATCCAGGACCAGCAGCTCCTGGAGAAGCTTGCCCGCTTCAACCGTGAGCGCATACCGGAGCGTGTCGTGCACGCCCGCGGCTCCGCGGCGTACGGCTACTTCGAGGTGACCGACGACGTCACCGCGTACACCAGCGCCGCCTTCCTGAACACGGTCGGCAAGAAGACCGAGACCTTCCTGCGCTTCTCCACCGTCGCCGACTCGCTGGGCGGCGCGGACGCGGTCCGCGACCCCCGCGGCTTCGCCCTGAAGTTCTACACCGAAGAGGGCAACTACGACCTCGTCGGCAACAACACCCCGGTGTTCTTCATCAAGGACCCGATCAAGTTCCCCGACTTCATCCACTCCCAGAAGCGCGACCCCTTCACGGGCAAGCAGGAGCCGGACAACGTCTGGGACTTCTGGGCGCACGCCCCCGAGGCGACGCACCAGATCACCTGGCTCATGGGTGACCGCGGTATCCCGGCGTCGTACCGCCACATGAACGGCTACGGCTCCCACACCTACCAGTGGACCAACGAGCAGGGCGAGGCCTTCTTCGTCAAGTACCACTTCAAGACGAACCAGGGCATCCGCTGCCTGTCGTCCGACCAGGCCGCAGAGCTGGTCGGCAAGGACGCCAACTCGCACCAGACCGACCTGCTCCAGGCGATCGAGCGCGGTGTGAACCCGAGCTGGACCCTCTACGTCCAGATCATGCCGGCCGCCGAGGCCGCGGACTACCGCTTCAACCCGTTCGACCTCACCAAGGTGTGGCCGCACGCCGACTACCCGCTGCAGCGCGTGGGCCGCCTGGTCCTCGACCGCAACCCGGACAACGTCTTCGCCGAGGTCGAGCAGTCCGCCTTCTCCCCGAACAACTTCGTCCCGGGCATCACCGCCTCGCCGGACAAGATGCTCCAGGGCCGCCTGTTCGCGTACGCCGACGCCCAGCGCTACCGCCTCGGTGTGAACCACACCCAGCTGCCGGTCAACGCCCCGAAGGCGACGAAGGCGGACAACTACGGCCGCGACGGTGTCATGGCGCTGCGCAACGGCTCGCGCCACGACAAGAACTACGAGCCCAACTCGTACCAGGGCCCGGCCGAGACCGGCCTGGCGCTGGGCGCCCCGAAGGCCGTCTCCGGCTACACGGGCACCCACGCGGCCCCGGCGCACACCAAGGACGACGACTTCTTCCAGGCCGGTGAGCTCTACCGCCTGATGTCGGAGGCCGAGAAGCAGCGCCTGGTGGCGAACATCGCGGGCGGCCTGTCGCAGGTCACCCTCGAAGACGTCATCGAGAAGAACCTGGCTCACTTCCACGCCGCGGACGCCGACTACGGCAAGCGCGTCGAGGAGGCCGTCCGCGCCCTGCGCGAGGGCTGAGCCCCACAAGCTGCGCCGGGAGCCTGGCGGGAGGTCAGGCTCCGGGTGCTCAGCCCCTGCTGCGGACCCGGATGAGGGGTGGTACGCGGCGGGGGCGGGACGAGGACCGTGGCGGGCGTCGAGCCAGTGCGGTGGTAATGGGTTCTCCGACCCGTCTCTTGACCTGAGGGAGACGGTGCCGGGGTTCTCGTCGCCGCCCGCCACGGTCCCAGCCACTCCTCTCGTACAGGGGCCACGCACAGAGCCCCCTGCACGAGGGGCACATGACTCCGTCCGGCGGTGCGAACGTCCTGTCGCGCCAGCCTCGCACCGTCGGGCGGTCACACCCAAAGCGCCGAGTCACGGACGGTCCCGTGACCCGGCGCTTTGTCGTGCGTCGTCATGCACCGTCGTGCGCCGTCATGCCCGGGCGTGGCGCGGAAGGCGTACGGAGAGGGCGAGGGCGGCGGCCAGGAGGACCAGGGTCGTCAGGGCCGTGGCGGACAGCGCGGTGGCGGCCGCAGCGCCGTGGTCGGTGAAGGCCCTCCAGACGGTGACCAGCAGGGCCACCCCCAGCGCGTTGGCCAGCTGCTGCACGGCGTCCAGGACTCCGGAGGCCGAGCCCACCTCCGGTTCCGCCACCCCTGCAAGGATGACGTCGAACAGCGGCGGGACGACCAGGCCCATGCCGAGACCGGTGAGCAGGGTGCCCGGCACCAGCCGCCAGCCGTCCACCGCTGCTCCGGCCGAGACGGCGAGCAGCACGAGGCCGAGGGCGGTCAGGACGATCCCGCTCTGGATCACCACACGTCCGTGCCGCCGGGCGAGCGAGCCGGCCGGGCCCGCCGACAGGGCGATGCCGAGGGCCATGGGGGCGATGGCGTAACCCGCCCCCTGCGGCGAGAGCCCGAGCGGGCCCTGGAGGAAGAGCGAGAGCACCAGCATCAGCCCGGTGAACGAGGCGTAGAAGACCAGGGCGACCCACATGCCCCCGGTGTAGGCCCGGTTGGCCAGCAGGCCCGGCTCCACCAGCGGGGACGGGCGCCGCCGCTGGAGCCGCCCGAAGAACACGAACCCCGCGGGCCCCGCGGCCGCCAGGACGAGCGACCAGAGGGGCCAGCCCAGCTCCGGCCCCTGCACGAGCGGGTACACCACGGCCGCGGAGGCCGCCCCGGCCAGCAGCATGCTCGGTACGTCGAGCCGCAGCCCGGGGTCGGACTTCCCGCGCGGGATCCAGCGCGTGGCACCGGCCACTGCTGCCAGGCCGAGCGGCAGGTTCACCAGGAACACCAGGCGCCAGCCGGTGCCGAACAGGTCGGCGCCGGCCAGCAGTCCGCCCAGCACCGGCCCGCCGACCGCGCACAGGCCCATGACGGGGCCGAACAGGCCGAAGGCCCGGCCCAGTTCCGCTTCGGGAAAGGTCTCCTTGATGATGCCGAACCCCTGGGGCAGCAGCAGCGCGCCGAAGGCGCCCTGGAGGGCCCTGGCGGCGGTCAGCGTGCCCGGTCCGCCGGCCAGGGCGCACAGCGCCGAGGCCACGGTGAATCCGGCGGCGCCGATGAGGAAGAGCCGCCGCCGCCCGAACCGGTCCCCCAGCCGTCCGGCGGTGATCAGCAGGGCAGCGAAGGGCAGGGTGTAGCCGGCCTGCAGCCACTGGGTCACCTCCCGGCCCCCGCCGAGGTCGGCGGCGATGGCGGGGGCGGCGACACCCGTGATGGTGGCGTCCAGGAGGTCCATGACCTCCGCGAGGAGGACGACGCAGAGCACGGCCCATCGACTGGGATGCGGCTGCGGCCCCGGCTGCGCGGCCGGCTGCAGGTGCTGCGGCTGTGGTTGCGGTGGCAGAACGGTCATGGCGATCCCCCGGGGGCGTGGCAGACGAGAGTCATGACGAAGGACGACGGGCAGCAGCACCCGTAACGAACGCCGTTCGTCACGAACAACGTTCGCAACGAACAGCGTTCGCTGTCAACTGCTAACCTGTCGCCATGCAGACCCCGCCCCCGCGCAAGAGCACCCGCTCCCGTCCCGCCAAGCCCCCGCTCAGCGAACGGGCCGTCGTCGACGCCGGATTGCGCGTCCTGCGGCGCGAGGGCCTGGACGCGGTCACCATGCGCAAGGTGGCCGCCGAGCTCGACACCGGCCCCGCGTCCTTGTACGTCTACGTCTCCCAGCGCGAGGAGCTCCTGCGCCTGATGCACGACGCGGTGATCGCGACCGTGCCGCTGCCGGAGCTGCCTGCCGACCCTCCCGGGGACTGGCGTTCCCGGCTGGCCGCGCTGGTCACCGACGTGGTCCACGCCCTCAACGCCCACCCCGGCATCGGGCGGGTCTCCCTCGGCACCATCCCCGCCACCCCCGCCTGGCTCGGCCTCTTCGACCGCATCCTGGGCCTGCTGCTCGCCGGGGGCGTGGAGCGCCGACGGGCCGCGTGGGGCTGCGATCTGATCGCCCTGTACATCGGCGCGGTGAGCTACGAGGTCTCCGTCGCCGCTCCCCCGGCGAGCGGCGGCCCCGACGCCCTGCAGACCGCCCTGGACCACCGGCACGCCGCCGTCTCCATCGAGGAGCGGCTGGCCGGGCTGGACCCGGTCCGCTACCCGCATCTCGCGGCGAGCGCCGCCGAGTTGGCCGGCGGCCCGGCCGCGGCCCGGCTCGCCCTCGGCATCGAGGTGCTGATCGGCGGTCTGAGCTCGGGCTGAGCCCGGTGCCGCGCCCGCGCAGCACGAAGGCCCCCGCCCCTCCTCGCGGAGGGACGGGGGCCGTTCGTCGTACGGGCCGGCTCGGGGATCAGGCCGAGATCGGGCGGATCGCGGTCGGGGCGTGGCCCGGCTCGGTCGCGAGCTCCTCGAACTCGGTGACGTCGCTCATGTCGACCGTCTTGCTCATCGAGATGTTGGTGACGCGCTCCAGGATCGCCTCGACGACGACCGGGACGCTGTACTCGGCGGCCAGCTTCTTGGCCTCCTCGAAGGCGGCGCCCAGCTCGTTCGGGTCGGTCACGCGGATCGCCTTGCAGCCGAGGCCCTCGACGACCTTCACGTGGTCGACGCCGTAGACGCCGATCTCCGGGGTGTTGATGTTCTCGAATTCCAGGTTGACCTCGAAGTTGATGCCGAGGCCGCCCTGCGCTTGGCGGATCAGGCCGAGGTAGGCGTTGTTCACGAGGACGTGGACGTACGGGATCTTGTGCTGCGCACCGACCGCCAGCTCCTCCAGCATGAACTGGAAGTCGTAGTCGCCGGAGAGGGCGACGACCGGGTTCTCCGGGTCGGCGGTGGCGACACCCAGCGCGGCCGGGATGGTCCAGCCGAGCGGGCCGGCCTGGCCGCAGTTGATCCAGTGGCGCGGCTTGAAGACGTGCAGCATCTGGGCGCCGGCGATCTGGGAGAGGCCGATGGTGGTGACGTAGCGCGTCTCCGGGCCGAAGGCCTTGTTCATCTCCTCGTAGACGCGCTGCGGCTTCATCGGGATGTTGTCGAAGTGCGTACGGCGCTGCAGCGAACCCTTGCGCTCCAGGTGGGAGGCGACCCAGCCGCTGTAGTCGGGCAGCTTGCCCTCGGCCTTGAGCTCCTTGGCCACCTCGATGAAGAGCTTCAGCGCAGCCTTGGCGTCGGAGGCGATGCCGTAGTCCGGGGCGAAGATCTTGCCGATCTGGGTGGGCTCGATGTCGACGTGGACGAACTTGCGGTCACCGAGGTAGGCGTCCAGGTTGTAACCGGTGTGACGGTTGGCCCAGCGGTTGCCGATGCCCAGGACGAAGTCCGACTCCAGGAACGTGGCGTTGCCGTAGCGGTGCGAGGTCTGCACGCCGACCATGCCCGCGCTCAGCTCGTGGTCGTCGGGGATGACGCCCCAGCCCATGAGGGTGGAGATGACCGGGACGTTGGTCAGCTCGGCGAACTCGACCAGCAGGTCGGAGGCGTCGGCGTTGATGATGCCGCCACCGGCGACGATCAGCGGGCGCTCGGACTCCAGCAGGAAGCGGACGGCCTTCTCGGCCTGGGCGCGGGTCGCCTGCGGCTTGTAGACCGGCAGCGGCTCGTAGGTCTCCGGGTCGAACTCGATCTCCGTCAGCTGCACGTCGATCGGCAGGTCGATGAGGACCGGGCCGGGACGGCCGGAACGCATCAGGTGGAAGGCCTCCTGGAAGACGCCCGGGACCTGCGCGGCCTCCAGGACGGTGGTGGCCTTCTTGGTGACCGGCTTGGCGATCGCGGCGATGTCGACGGCCTGGAAGTCTTCCTTGTGCAGCTTGGAGACCGGCGCCTGACCGGTGATGCACAGGATCGGGATGGAGTCGGCGATCGCCGAGTACAGACCGGTGATCATGTCGGTGCCGGCCGGACCGGAGGTGCCGATGCAGAGGCCGATGTTGCCGGGAGCCGTGCGGGTGTAGCCCTCCGCCATGTGCGAGGCGCCCTCGACGTGGCGGGCGAGGGTGTGCTTGATGCCCCCCACGTTCTTGAGCTCGCGGTAGAACGGGTTGATCGCAGCGCCGGGCACGCCGAACGCTTGATCGACACCCTCGCGCTTGAGGATCTCCACTGCAGCGGCGGCGGCTGTCATACGAGGCATCGAGTTCTCCTGCGGTCTGGCGGTCAGGCTGCTTCCCGGGCTGTTTCCACAATCCGGAAGTTTTGTTCTGCTATACGGAACAAGCTAAGCGGCCAGTCCCCGCACGTCAAGGCGTGGGGCCACCCCGGAACCCACCAAAAGCCGCTTCTCACTGGGTGAACTTGTACGAACGACCGGTTCCGCGGCCGATTACCGGCGCAATGTGGAGGACGGACTCGCGCCGCCGGTCGCCGTTGGTGGACCATGGGCACACGCACGGCGACGGAGGGGGTTCGGCTCTCATGGCGGAAGCGGTACCGGTGCGCTGCCCGGCGTGCCTGCGCGAGAACGGCTACGTGGCGCCGGTGTTCCCGTGCGCCTGTGGAAACCCGGTCGTCCCTCCGCTGGACCTGGCGGCGCCGCCCCTCCCGCTGACGCACCGCACCTGGTCGGACACCTGGGTGGCGGTGCGGTGCACGGTCTGCGCGCGGGTGAGCGAGTGGCCGCACCCGGAGCTGGGGTGCTCGTCGTGCGGGACGGTGGTGCGGATCGCGGTGCACCCGGTGGAACCGGTGCAGGCCCCCGAGCCGGCACAGCCGGTGGGGTCCGGGGCGGGAGCCGGTGTGCCTCCGGCCCGGGGCGACCTCGTCGACGTACCCCTGCCGCCCGCCGTGCCCGGCCAGGCTCCGGCGAAGGCCGCGGACGGCGGGCAGGCCGGGCAGGGCGGGCGGCCCGCCTTCCGGCCGGTGACCATCCGTACGGCCCGGGACGCGGTGGCCACGGCCGCGCTGTACCTGCGCTGGCTCGGCTTCCAGGACGTGCGCCAGCCCGACGGGCGTCCCATCCCCTCGGCGGCCGTGGACCTCCGGGCGCCCGGACTGGTCGCCCAGGTGGACCCGACCACCGCGCCGGCCGGGCTGCGGGCGGTGGAGTGCGTCTGGCTGAACGGGCTGACCGCCTCGGCCACCAGCGTCTACTTCTCCCTCGCCGGATACACCCAGGACGCCCGCAGCCGCGCGGACGACCTGGGGATACCGCTGTTCGTCATGGATCTCACGGGCATGCCGCAGCCGGTCAACGATCCCGCCGACGCCCTGGTCGGTACGGGGGCCTGAGGAGGGGGGCCAGGCGGCCGGGGGTGGTTTTCCGGTCAGGCTTCAGGATCGAAAGACGTCACCCCGTGGTCGATCCACCGGCCGGTCCCCTGGTAGAACGACTGGTTGATCCCCTGGTTGATTCACCGGTTGCTGTACTGGTCGATCCACTGGTTGCCGCCCGCCCTTGACTGCCGAGGAGTGCCCGATGAGCCTGTACGACATCCCGCTGACCACCCTGTCCGACGAGCCCACCAGCCTGGCGGCCCACAAGGGCAAGGCGATCCTGCTGGTGAACACGGCTTCGCAGTGCGGGCTCACCCCGCAGTACTCCGGGCTGGCCCGGCTGCAGTTCGCGTACCAGGACAAGGGCTTCACCGTCATCGGCGTGCCCTGCAACCAGTTCGGCGGGCAGGAGCCCGGCACAGCCGAGGACATCCAGACGTTCTGCGCGGCCGGCTTCGGCGTGACCTTCCCCATGCTGGAGAAGTCCGAGGTCAACGGCGAGAACCGGCACCCGCTGTACCAGGAGCTGGTGAAGACCCCGGACGCGGACGGCGAGGCGGGGGACATCCAGTGGAACTTCGAGAAGTTCCTGATCTCCCCCGCCGGTGAGGTCGTGGCCCGCTTCCGCCCGCGCACCGAGCCCGAGTCCCCCGAGGTCATCGCGGCGATCGAGGCCCAGCTCCCCGCGTAACGGGCCCCGTCGGCCGGGGCCCGGCCGCGGTCCGGTGGACGCCGTACTGCTCGGGAGCCGAGCCCACCTCCTCGGAGGAGTGTCTACTCGGATGACGACAGGCCGGGCCGGCCCAGGTCCGCCTCGTCGTATTCCGCGGCGGAGCCGGCCGCCGTGAGGTCGCGCAGCTCGACCCGGCGGATCTTGCCGGACACGGTCTTCGGGAGCTCCGCGAACTCGATCCGGCGGATCCGCTTGTACGGGGCCAGTACGGCCCGGGAGTGCGCGAAGAGCACCCGGGCCGTCTCGGGCCCCGGCTCCCAGCCGGCGGCGAGCGCGATGTACGCCTTCGGCACCGCCAGCCGCAGCGGGTCGGGGGCCGGTACGACCGCGGCCTCGGCCACGGCCTCGTGTTCCAGCAGGGCGCTCTCCAGCTCGAACGGGCTGATCTTGTAGTCGGAGGCCTTGAAGACGTCGTCGCTGCGGCCCACGTAGGTGAGGTACCCGTCCTCGTCGCGCGAGGCGATGTCGCCGGTGCGGTAGAGGCCGTCGGCCATGGCCTCGGCGGTGCGTTCCGGGTCGTCGCGGTAGCCGGTCATCACGCCGGCGGGCCGCGGGCGCAGGTCGACGCAGAGCTCGCCCTCGTCGGGGGACTCCTTGCCGGTGACCGGGTCGAGGAGGACGATCTCGTAGCCGGGCGCCGGGCGTCCCATGGAGCCGGGCTTGACGGGCGCCCCGGGGAAGTTGCCGACCTGGAGGGTGGTCTCGGTCTGGCCGAAGCCGTCGCGGATGGTGAGTCCCCAGGCCTGCCGGACCTGCTCGATGACCTCCGGGTTGAGCGGTTCGCCCGCGGCGACGGCCTCGCGCGGGGGCGTGCGCAGGCGGGTGAGGTCGGACTGGATCAGCATCCGCCAGACGGTGGGCGGGGCGCAGAAGGTGGTCACCCCGTGCCGGTCCATCTCGGCCATGAGCCGCTCGGCGTCGAAGCGGGTGTAGTTGTGCACGAAGACGGTGGCGCCGGCGTTCCACGGGGCGAAGAGGTTGGACCAGGCGTGCTTGGCCCAGCCGGGCGAGGCGATGTTGAGGTGGACGTCGCCGGGGCGCAGCCCGAGCCAGTACATGGTGGACAGGTGCCCGATGGGGTACGAGGCGTGCGTGTGCTCCACCAGCTTGGGGCGGGCGGTGGTGCCCGAGGTGAAGTACAGCATCAGCGGGTCGGCGGCGAGGGTGGGGCCGTCCGGGACGAAGGCCGGGTCGGCCGCGTACATGTCCTCCAGGCGCCGCCAGCCGGTGGGCACCTGCGACCCGGCGGCGATCCGGGTGTAGTTTCCCGGAACCGCGTCGAACTTGCCGGTGTCCTCGGCGCGCACGACGACGTGGCGGACGTGACCGCGTTCGATCCGGTCGCTGAGGTCGGCCGGCCCCAGCAGCGGGGTGGCGGGGATGACGACGGCGCGCAGCTTCATCGCGCCGAGCATGACCTCCCACAGCTCCTGCTGGTTGCCGAGCATGACGAGCACCCGGTCGCCGGCGGCGACGCCCTGCTCGCGCAGCCAGGTGGCGGCGGAGCCGGAGCGGGCGGACAGCTGCGCGAAGGTGAGGGAGCGGCTGGTGCCGTCCTCCTCGACGATGCGCAGGGCGTCGGTGTCGGCGGTGTCCGCGGCGATGTGGTCGAACCAGTCCAGGGCCCAGTTGAAGCGCTCGGGCCGCGGCCAGGTGAATCCGGCGTAGGCGGCCGCGTAGTCCCCGCGGCGCTCCAGCAGGAAGTCCCGCGCGGCCAGGAACTCGGCGCCGGCGCTGCTGTTCTCGGCGATGTTGTGCGTCATGGGGGGCATCGTGCCGTGCCGTCCGGGTGCCCCACCAGAGCTGCGTCAGCCGCGGATTGACCCGAAGCGGACGCGGCCGCCGGCGCCGGCCCCGCTCCCCTCGGCCTCCCCGGTCTTCTCGGTGTCCCCGGTCTTCTCGGTCTTCTCGGTCTCCCCGGTCTTCTCGGTCATGTCGCGGAGCAGCCGCTCGCCCTCGGCGACGATGGCGTCCTTCTGCCCGGCCGGGACCCGGCCGAAGAGCTCGACGGTGAGATCGCCGCCCTCCGGCTTCCACAGTCCGGCGAGGAAACCGTCCACGAGGAGGGTGCGGTAGGCCTGGTTACCCGCCCAGCTGCGGCCCTTCAGCTCGGGGGCGACGACCCGGGTGCGGTCGGCGTGGGAGAGCAGCAGGTTGTCGAACTCGGGGAGGAAGCGGGGCGGCGCCGGGGTGTCGGGGTCCGGGCGGGGCGCGTCGGGCAGGTCGAAGAGCTCGGCCCCGTTCTCGTCCCGGAAGGCGAGCAGGCGCGGCCGCAGCCGCTCGAAGGCCTCCCGGAGCCGGGTGAGACCGGCCCAGACCTGCATGTCCTTCACGGAGGCCGGGCCGAACGCCCCGAGGTAGCGCAGCACGACGTCGTCCACGGACTCCTGCGGGCCCTGCGGCTGCCCGGGGGCTTCCCCGAGCCACCGCTCCAGGGTGGTGAGCCGCACCTGCCCGCTGCGCCCCCACACCCCGCGCGGGGTGACCTGTACGAGCGGCAGCAGGCAGCGGGCGGCGACGGACAGCGCCTGCGGGTCGGCGCCCGGCCACTGCGCCAGCAGTTCCCCGCGGATCTCCGCCATGGTGCGCGGCTCGGCCTCGACGTACGCACGGGACCGCTCGGCGAGCCGGTCGAGGTCCACGCCGGCCAGACCCTTGCGGAAGTACCCGAGCTCCCGGTCCCGGGCGCCCTGGACGAGCGGCCGCAGGGTGAGCGCGTCGTGGGCGGTGTGGGTGTGGATGGTGGACCGCATGGTCACCATCCGGACCACCTGCCGGGTCTCCATCAGCCCGGCGAGCTCGGCAGGCCGGAAGTGCGCGAGCCGGGCGTGCAGGGAGAAGTAGGGCGGTTTGACGTTCTGCGCCTGCAGCCCGAGCAGGTGCGCGACCGCGTCCTGCGCGGACATCCCGGCGCGGCCGAGGAGCAGCTGGCGGGCGAGGGTGGCGCGGTTGAGCGCACGGGTGTCGAGTACGGGATGCGTCGTCGTCCTGGAAGCCATGCCCGCAAGCTATCCCCGCTTGCGGACACCTTCTGTCCGCAACCGCCCCGCGAAGACCGTCCCTCACGGGAAAAATCCCTCCACGCCCCTATCCTGCCCTTGCCCTCCACACACGTTCGACCGGGAGCTGACCTGCGATGTCGGAGCGTCCGGACCGCCGCCCCCCGCCGTCTCCCAAGCGCCCGCCCTGGCGCCGCTCCACGTCCGCGCCCGCCACGCCCCCCGCCTCCCCGCCGGCCGCCGGACGGCCGGCGCCCGCCGGGGCCGCACCGCCCGAGCACCGCAGCGTGATCGACTCCGCCGTCTACCGCGACGGCCGCCGCGTCGCCTCCCCCGCCACCCTCGCGGACACCTTCCGGCAGCTGCACGAGGAGCCGGACGGCATGGCCTGGATCGGCCTGCACCGCCCGACCGAGGCCGAACTGCATTCCCTGGCCGCCGAGTTCAACCTCCACGAGCTCGCCGTCGAAGACGCCCTGGAGGCCCACCAGCGCCCGAAGCTTGAGCGCTACGGAGACACCCTCTTCGTCGTCCTGCGCGCCGCCCGCTACCTGGACGCGCCGGAGGAGGTCGAGTTCGGTGAACTCCACGTCTTCGTCGGCCCGGACTTCCTGATTACGGTCCGCCACGGAGCCGCCCCCGACCTCTCCGCGGTCCGCCGCCGCATGGAGGGAACCCCGGAACTCCTGTCCCTCGGCCCGGAAGCCGCCCTGTACGCCATCCTCGACGCGGTGGTCGACGGGTACGCCCCCGTCGTCGAGGGCGTCCAGAACGACATGGACGAGATCGAGACCGAGGTCTTCCGCGGCGACCCCGAGGTCTCCCGCCGCATCTACGAACTCTCCCGCGAAATGGTCGAGTTCCAACGCGCCACCCGCCCCCTGGTCGGCATGCTCCACGGCCTGATGGCGGGCTTCGCGAAGTACGGCACCGACGAGGAGCTCCAGCGCTACCTCCGCGACGTGGCCGACCACGTCACCCACACCAGCGAACGCGTGGACGGCTTCCGCCAGGCCCTGACCGAAATCCTCACGGTCAACGCCACCCTGGTCTCCCAACAACAGAACGCCGAAATGCGCGCCCTGGCCGAAGCCGGCTTCGAACAGAACGAGGAGATCAAGAAGATCTCCTCCTGGGCCGCCATCCTCTTCGCCCCGACCCTGGTGGGAACCATCTACGGCATGAACTTCGAGACCATGCCGGAACTCCACTGGGCGGCGGGCTACCCCTTCGCAATCCTGCTGATGGCGGTGGTCTGTACGAGCCTGTACGTCATCTTCAAGAAGCGTGACTGGCTGTAGCGATCCACCGCACGAGCTTGATCGACTTAGCGCAAGCGAACCATGGATCACGCCCTCAGAGGCCCCGTGGGGAGAATCTGGGGAGAATGCGCGGCAGAGGGTCGACCACCCTCAGCGTCGCCGCCTCAACGGGGGCGGCGCCCGGCGCAGTCGTCGCCAGCCGCGCTCCGCAGGAACTGGCCATTCGATCTGCCCTGCATTTCCAGTACGTGACACGCAACCGGAAAGCCCACTCGCAGGCCAGCGGGCCATGCAGTCAGCCAGGGACTCGCGAAGACATGGCCGACTTGCACCCTTGCCGCCCACACGATCATGACGGTGTATCAGGTTATGTCAGTGGCCGCAGCTACAACCGATCTGGAGGTCCGCATGGCGTGGACCGATGGGGAGGGAATCAGCATGCCGAAGGTTCCGGACGGATACGTGCGCGTACGAAGCCACCTCCGCCGCAAGCCGGGGCCGAAGTCTGCCAAGGGCCTGAGCGTCTGGGCAGTGGCCGGCCTGTGCGCGGTGGTGTGGCTCTGGGGCCAGGTCTTCGGGTTCGGCGACAGCACCACCGAACAGCAGCCCGCGCCGAAGCCCGCCGTCTCCGCGCCAGCGGCCGGGCAGTGACGGCCCGGCGACGGCGAAGCATCCGGTGGCGACCGCGCAGTACCGCAGACCTACTGGGTGCGGCAGCCGTTGCCCTCGCGCTCACGGTCGCCCTGGCACAGGCCGCATCGCGCCTCCTGACGAGGGCCGCCGCGGCCTGGCCACTGGTGGTCCTGATCGGTCTCGCCCTCGCCGTCGGCTTGGCCTGCCTCCGGGTACGGGGCTCCCGTCGGCATCGCGCGGACAGCGAGAGACTGGCCCGTCTGCGCATCACCTTGTCCGAGTTGGACGCGATGGACGACCAGCAGTTCGAGTACGCGCTGCGCGACCTCCTCGTCCGCGACGGCTGGGCGGCCAGGAGGGTGGGCGGCGGCGGAGACCAAGCCGCGGACGTCATCGGCGTCCGGATACCCCTCGGGCGGATCGTGGTGCAGGCGAAGCACACCCGTGTCGGCGGCAAGGTCGGCTCGTCGGTGATGTACCAGGTGAACGGAACGGCGGGTCCCGCACACAGGGCGGACCACGCGGTCGTCGTCACCAACGGCGCATTCACCCGCGACGCCATGGCGTGGGGCGACCGACACGGCGTGCGGTGGGTGGACCGCGACCGACTGAACCACTGGGCCCACGAGGGCAAGGCGTTGCACGAACTCCTCGGCCTGCCCGCAAGACGCGCGCGCCTGCCGTGGCGTCGAGCGGCATGAGAATCAGCGCGTGACCCGCCAACGAGAACGGGTGGCACAGCATGTGCTGTGCCACCGGTTCTCAGGCAAGGGCAAGGTCTTCCGGGACGTACTGAGGGGCCACTCCGAGCAGCGCGTCGACAGCCGCACGCCCCTTGCCTCCGGCCTCGGGCATGAAGGCGTAGTGGTCGAGGGTGATGGTCGGGCTGGAGTGGCCGAGCCACCGGGCGAGGGTGACGACGGATTCACCCGCCTCGCGGATCACGGAAGCGTAGGTGTGTCGGAGTACGTGAAAGCCGTCCCTGCGGGAGGTCTTCCAGCGCCGGCCCTTCTCCCGCACGGGGATCACGCCGGCCTTCGCCAGGGCGGGCTTCCACACCTCGTCGTTGAAGATGTTGGCGCGGATGGCATTGCCGTAGGTCGTGGCAAGGACCAGTGGGAAGGAACGCTTCTCCCGATCCGCTTCGGGACCGCCCCAGGGCAGCTCGACGTCGACAGCCGGCGTCCGCCTGCGCTGGGAGGCGGTCACAGCCGCCGACCTGTACGCCCGCCTGAGGCCCCGCCCCGGCCTCGACGCGGAACGTGAGCTGCACACCCTGGCCCGCTGCCCGCTGCTGCTCATGGACGACCTCGGCGCTGCCAAGGGCAGCGAGTGGACGGAGGAGCCGACCTACCGGCTGATCAACCACCGGTACGAGTACCTGCGCCCCACGCTGCTCACGACCAACCTTCCCGTCCCCGAGCTCCGCACCGCCCTCGGCGACCGCGTGGCTTCCCGCCTCTCCGAGATGACCCACCGGGTCGTCCTCGACGGCGCCGACCGCCGTCGCACCTCCCCTGCCGCATGAACGCGCCAACCCCTTGGAGCACCACCCGCTCGACCACCACCTCCCACCGCACGCAGACGGCTGAGCGGTACGCACTGGCCATCGCAGGCTGCGTCATCGTCGCGCTCACCGCAGCAGGATTCTGGCTCTCCCGCCCATCTCGCCGAAGTCGCGGGGCAGCACGGCCTCAGCGCTTCCCCAGCCCGCCAGTGGGCGTGGCCGGCAACGCATCGACGACGGGACCAAGCCCGGAACAACCAGCCAGGAGAGCGCGAAGCTGTGCGTAGCACGTCGGCGTAGCAAGCTGCTGGCAAAGGAGCACGAGGCCCTGGGCCGGGCCGCGGCCTACCTGTCTCAGGCGAACGTCGCGGGAAGACCATCTACCTGGCGCGACGCTCGGACCAGGCTCTGGCCAGTGACGATCCGTCTTCCCGGGCAGCTGCGGCTGGGGAGAATCTGGGGAGAACGAAGCCCCGCTGGGGAGCTGCTGGGGAGCTGCTGGGGAGGATCGAGGTCGTCGGCCTCCACGACTGTGGGCACGGAGCCGCCGGACCGCAGGGGGGTCACGTATAGAACAGCAGTCACATCCGCAGCACACCGGTCAGGGTAGTTCAGCACCGCGGGACCGCCGGCGCGGGACGAGGCGCCGGCGGTCCCGCGGCGGGGACGGTCACATACCGTGCGTCGGCATGTCCTGTGTGCACACCACGTGGACGACCAGGTCGGCCGGCTCGATCCGCGAGTGCGCGCGGTGGTGGTGCGGTGACGGCAGGAGCTGGCCCTTGCGTACGGCGACGATCCAGCCGGTCGCGGTGTCGTTGGGGCGGCTCTCCAGGAGGTCGGCGGGTTCCTCGATGAAGCGGGCGTCCTTGCTGGCCTTGATGGTGAAGCCGCCGCTGTAGGCCTGGAAGGGCGCGGGACAGAACAGCTCTTGGGGGCGGCCGTCGGCGCCGCCGTGGATCACCTTGCCAGTGATGTGGCGCGGCGGCTGGGGCGGGTCCGCCGCGGCCGGGGCGGCGCAGAGGCCGAGCAGGGTCACGGCACTCGCGACGGCCGCGAGAGCGGCCCGAGTCGTGCGCATGGCAGTGGTCCTCCTTGGAGCAGGGGAAGGGGAGTCGGCCCATTGCTAGCAGCGCGCCGTTCCGCGCCCCTGCGGACACGCAGAGTGGGACACCAAAGGGCCATGCCGAATCGTTCCGCTCGGACGTCAGCTCCCAAGTCGCTACGGTGTGTGATCTACTCGCCTCGTTCAGTCACCCTACGTGGTCACCCGGCTCTGTCCGGGTGGCTGCCATGCGCTCTTAAGGAGCCTGATGTACCGCAGAGGGAGATGGGCGCTCGCGGTCTGCTGTGCCGCGATCGCACTGTCCGCCACCGCACCCGCCGGCGCCTCCGTCCCGTCCACCCGCTCGAAGCCCTCCCCGACGCACGAGTCCCCGGTCCGGTCGGGCGGCATCCGCATCACCGACGAACAGGTCCGCGAGGAGGTCCGCCCCGCCGAGGTGGGGGCCCTCGGCCAGGACGCCGCCGAACAGCTGGCCCGCGACCGCATCGGCATGCGGGCCATGGACCACGGCTACTCGCAGCCCATGCGGACCCGCAGCCTCAAGCGGCTGACCGAGTCCCAGAAAGAGATCAACTCGGCGTTCGACGCGAAGACTTGGGGCAAGTTCACCGAGTACTTCCCCAGCCCCGACTTCGGTGACCACGTCGCGCTGCTGCCCACGGGCAAGGTCCTGCTGTTCTCCTTCGAGCCCGTCGAGGACAACCCGAACAAGGAGACCGCGCCCACCGATGTCATCGGCGGCGACAACGCCGGGCGCGCCTACGTCTGGAACCCGGAGGAGGGCACGAAGGCCTCCGCCTTCAAGGCCGTACCGCCGCCCACGGTCGAGATGGACGACGGCACCGGCGACGAACGGCCAGCGCCGATCTTCTGCGCCGGGCACTCCTACCTGCCCAACGGCATGGTGGGCATCTTCGGCGGCAACCTCGGCGGCAACCACGGCTCCGGCGCCCACCTCGCGCTGGTCTTCGACCCGTGGAAGGAGACCTGGCTCCAACAGCAGGACATGGCGGAGGGCCGCTGGTACCCGTCCGTGGTCACTGGCGCCGACGGCCGGCAGTTCATCACCTCCGGCCACTCCGACGTCGGTTGGGGCGTACTGTCCAAGAGCATCGAGCGCTTCCCGGCCAAAGGCACGGCCGTCGCCCACGACCCGGCGACCAGGCCGCTGCACCAGCCGCTCGACAAGTGGCCCGTCAAGGCGGAGTTCACGGTCGACTACCCGCATCTGTTCTCGCTGCGCGACGGCCTGATCTACGGCTTC
The DNA here is from genome assembly GCF_040612915.1 of Streptomyces sp. NPDC006326. Lineage (NCBI taxonomy): Bacteria > Bacillati > Actinomycetota > Actinomycetes > Kitasatosporales > Streptomycetaceae > Streptomyces > Streptomyces sp. NPDC006326. The sequence goes on from NZ_JBEXRC010000032.1 coordinate 23,098, forward strand.
GGGCGCAACTACGACGAGCAGTACGTCTTCGACCCGGAGCAGCAGACCAGCCGCAAGCTGACCAACCGCCCCGACGGCGGCATGCGCAACTACGGCTCCGCGGTCGCCCTGCCCAACGGCGTCAACGGCCCGGACTCCGTCCTGATCCTGGGCGGCAACCGCAACGACCCCAACACCTACAAGTTCTCCGGCGGCCGCTGGACCAAGGACACCCCGCGCGCCTTCGGCCGCACCCAGGACGACACGCTGATCCTGCCCGACGGCAAGCTGTTCACCGTCAACGGCGGCTACGACATCCGCGACTACGGCAACGGTCCGTACAACCCCAACGCCGACGAGAAGTACCGGCAGATCGAGCTGCGCGACGACAGCGGCCAGTGGCGCCTCGGCCCCGTCCAGCGGCTGCCGCGCGCCTACCACTCCAACGCGGTGCTGCTGCCCGACGGCCGCATCATGGTCACCGGCGACGAGCTCCAGCAGATCGCCAACGACCCGGACGTGAAGTCCGACATGAACGGCACGATCGAGATCTACGAGCCGGCCTACCTGCACCAGGGCGACCGCCCGGCGCTGTCCGGCGTCCCCACGTCCCCGCAGGGGTACGCCGCCAACCTGCGGGTCAGCACCAGCACTCCGGACCGGGTCAGCCGGGCCGTCCTGATGGCCCCCATCACCTCCACCCACTCGGTGGACACCAGCCAGCGCCGGCTCGAACTGCCCATCGCCAGCCGCGCCGGCAACAAGCTGGTGCTGCGCACCCCCGCCTCGGCCGAGGAAGCGCCCCCCGGGTACTACCTGCTGTTCCTGCTCGACGACCAGGGCGTGCCCAGCACCGCCCAGTGGGTGCAGCTGCGCCCGGGCGCCTGACCGCGCCTCTCCCCGTCCCCGACACCCTCAGGGAGACTCATGCCCGCTCAGCTCACGCTGCGCGACAGCACCGAGATCCAGGGCGACATCCTGGCCGGTTTCAAAAAGGACCACATGTCCTTGCTCCTCCTCCAGTTCGGCGACGTCACCGCCGCCCGCTCCTGGCTGGAGGCCCTCGTCCCGCAGATCGCCACCACCCGGCAGGTCGCTGAATTCAACGCCCGGTTCAGCGAGGCCCGGCGCAACTCGATGGGCGACGACCCCCAGCACCTCAAGGCCACCTGGCTGGGACTCGCGCTCACCCATCCCGGACTCCAGTTCTTCACCGGCAAGGAGAAGATCTTCGACTCCGTGCCCGGCGGGAGTACGGTCGAGGCGTTCGTCCAGGGCGCGTCCGACCGGGCGCTGGCCCTGGGCGACACCGACGACAGCGACCCGAAGGGCTGGTTGTTCGGCTACGACCACTCCCGCGTCGTGCACGCCGTCCTGACGATCGCCTGCGACACCGAGGACGACCTCAGGAACGAGCTGGCCCGGCAGCGTGAGGCGGCTTCCCGCGCCGGGGCCGTCGTGGTCTTCCAGCAGGACGGGACCACCCTGCCCGGCGACTCCGCGGGCAAGGAGCACTTCGGCTTCAAGGACGGCGTCAGCGAGCCGGGCGTGCGCGGCTTCGAGGAGGAGGACCCGGCCCGCCCCGGCTATGTGCTGGGCCACCCCGGCACCCGGTTGATCTCGGCCGACAAGTTCGTCGTCGACGCCACCGGCGACGGCAAGCGGCCCGCCGGTGTCCCGCCCTGGATGCGCAACGGCTCCTTCCAGGTCCTGCGCCGCCTCCACCAGGACGTGCCCGGCTGGTGGGCGCAGGTCGGCATCGAGCTCAAGCAGCTCAAGGCCGCCAAGGCGGTCGACGACCGGACCACCCAGGAGTGGCTCGCCGCCCGTCTGGTGGGCCGCTGGCCGTCCGGCGCGTCGGTCGCCAACTGCCCGATGAAGCCGGCCGGGAAGCCGGAGCCCGAGCCGGACAACGACATCACCTTCAAGGACGACCCCGACGGTCTGGTCACCCCGCTCTTCTCCCACCTGCGCAAGACCAACCCGCGCGACGGACTGGTCGACGAGGGCGAGCTCGTCGACGAGAAGTTCATGGACGAGCGGCGCATCATCCGCCGGGGCATCCCCTACGGGCGGCCCTTCAACCCCACCCAGGGCGAGGGAGGCGGCGCCGACGACCCCCGGGGGCTCGTCTTCGTCTGCTACCAGGCCGACCTGGTGCGGCAGTTCGAGTTCATCCAGGCCGACTGGGTCAACGACCCCGACTTCCCGCACGACCGCCCGCACCCGCCGGGCCCCGATCCCATGGTGAGCGGGCAGCTGACCGATGTGAACGACGGCCAGGTCAGCTTCGAGAGCCGTAACGCGGCGGGCGAGCGGCAGACCACGGCGCTCGGGTTCCGCCCGTTCGTGAGGACCGAGGGCGCGGTGTACGCCTTCAACCCCTCCCTGAGCACCCTGCGCGGTCTCGCCCAGGGGCGCCTGGAGAGCGGCGGGTCGGTCACGCCCGTGCCGGATCCCCAGGCGCGGCCGGTCGACGCGGTGGTCCCCCAGCCCGGGCACTCGGGCCGCTACCTCGCCTTCCAGGGCGGCAGGGCCGTCCCGCTCAGCTCCTCGGTCGGCGGTGGCGACGCCACCCTCGCGCTCGAAGGCTCGGGCGGGCGGCCGCTGTCCTTCTGGGACGACCTGCACGACATCAAGCGAGTCGACGCCGCCTGGCCCGTCCCGGGCCGGCAGGAGGTCGGCGGGGAGTCCGGCCACTGGCTGTTCTTCACGGGCGACGACGGCAGGCAGCGCTACCGGTGCGTCCTCGTCGACGGACAGGAGCCCGTCCGGGTCTGGGTGGACGGCAACCGGGCGCGGCCGCTGAGCCAGTGGAGCTCGTTCGACGCCGCGCCCGACCCCGTCATCCATGTCGACGCGGTGCTGCCGATCCCCGACAAGCAGCCCGGGGGTGACGGCCGGTACTACTACTGGATGTTCCACACCACGCCCGCGGGCCAGCGGTACCGGATCGTCTCCCTGCAGGCCGGGGGTTACCGGGACCGCCGCGAGACGGACGACAGCGGGCTCGGCATGTGGCCGTCCCTCGCCGGGGTGGAGCATGTCGACGCCGTCCAGGCCGTGCCTGGCCGGCAGCCGGGCAACGTCCAGAACTGGTACTGGGTCTTCCACAAGGGCGGCTACCGGGTGATCAGCGTCGCCGACGGCTCGGCGCACACCGACGCCGTCGTCCAGCGGGACCGCCCGCTGCCGGGCTGACCCCACCCCACCGCCGAGGCCCTCGGGAACCCACTCCGGGGGCCCTGCCGTGACCGCTCACCCGCCGGTCAAGGGGTTGGGCAGGGGCCGGCAGCGGGCGTCGGCGCCGTCCGTGCCGATCCCACCCGCCGACTGCGCACTCGCCGCGCCCGCTGACCTGACGCCCTGCCTGGCCCTCGCCCACCCCGCCCGCGCGGGGATGGGCGAGGACCGGACAGACACCTCAGGCGCCTAAGACTTGGGTCGGTAGGCCGTGGGCTGTGGCGGGGATCGTTGAGCGGCTGGTGCCGGATGAGCTGTGGAAGTTGTTGCAGCGGGTGGTGCCTGAGGCTCCTTCGCGGCCTCAGGGTGATGGCCGACGTATCGGCACGGTGAGCAAACCCGGCAAGCTCCACGCCGACAAGGGCTACGACTACCACCACCTGCGACAATGGCTCTCCGACCGAGACGTTCGCCACCGCATCGCCCGCAAAGGCATCGAATCCTCTCAGCGGCTCGGACGACACCGGTGGACCATCGAACGCACCGTGGCCTGGCTCGCCGGCTGCTCGACGGCTCCACCGCCGCTACGAACGCAAAGCCGACCACTTCCTTGCCTTCACCAGCATCGCCTGCACCCTCATCTGCTGCCGCGCCGGTGTCCCGTGCCGTGACCTTGCGGGTGCTGGCGAGGCAGCGTGTGTCAGTGGCGGAGGGGACGGAAGAAGGCGTGAATGCCATCCACGAGGAGGTTGGGGACTTCCAGGGCGGGGAGGTGGCCGCCTTCGGTGTGCTCGTGGAAGGAGACGGTGCCGGCGCCGGACGTGGTGGTATGTCGTCCGCTACACGTTGAAGAACAACACAGAGAACAGCGTGCTCTTTGTGCGGGCGGAGGTGGGTAGCGGAGGATGTCGTAGATGTTGCCGGTCTGGGCTCCAGCCAGCGACGGCATCTGGGCCGATCTCAGTGTCTCGCTGGGGAGAATCTGGGGAGTACGAGCGGCTCTGGGGAGTGCCTGGAGAGAATCGGCTACACGAAGCAAAACAGCCCTGAAAGACGCCGAAAGGGGTCCTGGGCCGCCATCCTCTTCGCCCCGACCCTGGTCGGCACGATCTACGGCATGAACTTCGAGGAGATGCCGGAGCTGAAGTGGGCGGCCGGTTATCCCTTCACGATCCTGCTGATGGCCGTGGTCTGCACGAGCCTGTACGTGATCTTCAAGAAGCGGGACTGGCTGTAGTCAGCAGATCAAAATCCACTCGGCTCTTGCGCACGCCCGGACGCGGGCGGCGGGGTCGTACGCCGACGCTCGCGATCCGGGTGCATCCGAGCGCGGCCGGATACCGGAAGAGAAGGTGTCCCATCCCCCCGGCGACGGCGGACGGCGTCCGGCCGGGGTGGCCGCGACGGCCTCGCGACGCCGATACCACCGCTGTGGAATAAGACCATGCAGACATTTCTCCCCTATCCGAGCTTCTCCGACTCCGCGGCAGTACTCGACCGGCGGCGGCTCGGCAAGCAGCGCGTCGAGGCGCTCCAGGCCTTCCGAGGACTGACCGTGCCGACGTACGGGTGGCGCCGCCACCCCGCGGTGCGGATGTGGACCGGATACGAGGAGGCGCTGGTGCGCTACGGACTGGACGTCTGCAGCACCTGGACCGCCGAGGGCCTCGCCGACACCTGCTCCGTCACCCTGATGCAGGACTACCTCGCCTGGCGTCCGTCAGCCGTGGTACGCGAGCAGAGCGGGCTCGCGGCGGCCGGCGACCTGCCGCCCTGGCTCGGTGACCCCGCCTTCCACCGCAGTCACCAGTCCGCGCTTCTGCGCAAGGACCCGGAACACTACCGCCGCCACTTCCCCGACGTACCGGATGACCTGCCTTACCTCTGGCCGGCGTCCGACCGGGAGAGCGGCGATCCGACAGGCTGAGGGCCGGTGCTTCCCGGGCCGGAATCCGACGAAGAGGAGTGGAGTGGAGTGGACATGCGACGGCGCCCCCCGAAGCCGGCCGACGGGGCCGAGGGCCTGTTCGACGTGTCGGACCTCGTGGCGGCGGCCGCTTCGGCGGAGGCGGAGGGAGCCCGGCCGTTCCGCGACGGACCGCAGGCGCAGAGGCTGCTGCGGGTGACGGAGATCCACGCGGAACCGGCCGCCGCCGCGTCCTGGCGGGGCCGACAGATCCTCGCACGCTTCCCGGACGCGCGGCTCGTCGAGACGGAGTCCCACTGGCGCATCCCGCACCTGCACGGCAACGAGGGGAACGTCGGGCGCTGGGTCAGGATCAAGCGGGAGACGCTGGTCCTCGGCGAACGCACGTCCCTCTCCGTCCGGCCGAACGGGCGGTCCGCCGACTGGATCGCGCCGGGCCTGTCCAACGGATGCGCCATGGCCTGCGCGTACTGCTACGTCCCGCGCCGCAAGGGTTTCGCCAACCCCATCACCGTCTTCACCAACGTCGACCGTGTCCTGAGCGCCCTCGGCCGCCACATCGCGGCCACCGGCCCCAAGAGGGAACCCAACCAGTGTGACGAACGGGCCTGGGTCTACGACATCGGCGAGAACGGCGACTGCTCGGTGGACGACCTGATCAGCGACAACACGGCCGACCTCGTCCGCGCCTTCCGCCGCTGGCCCACGGCCAAGGCCTCGTTCGCGACCAAGCTGGTCAATCCGGATCTGCTGCGGCTCGATCCGCAGGGCCGCACGCGAATCCGATTCTCCCTCATGCCGCCGGAGGATTCCCGCCTCCTGGACATCCGCACCAGCCCGGTCCCCGCCCGCGTCGAGGCGGCCGCCGACTTCCTGGACGCCGGCTTCGAGGTGCACTTCAACCTCTCTCCGGTGGTGATCCGCCCGGGCTGGAGCGAGGGCTGGGGCGATCTGCTGTGCATGATGGACGACGTACTGCCGCGGCGGGTCAAGGAACAGGCCGCGGCGGAGATCATCATGCTCACCCACAACCAGGACCTGCACGAGGTCAACCTCGGCTGGCACCCCCGCGCCGAGGACGTCCTGTGGCGACAGGACCTCCAGCAGCCCAAGCGGTCCGAGAACGGCGCCTGGAACGTGCGCTACCGCAACGCGGTCAAACGAGAGGCCGTCGAAACCCTGTCCCGCATGATCCGGAACCGGACACCCTGGCTCCGCGTGCGGTACGCCTTCTGACCGGCGTCCGCCGCCCAGGCGGCACACCCCCGCCGGCCCCGCCCCGCTCCGGTGGGCCGCGGCGAGGCGCTCCGGGGCGACCTCGGGCGCACCGGCGTCCTGCCAGGCCTCCCGGGCGCGAGGACGGCCAGTTGCTCACCGCGGTCCGGCTTCCGGGCCTCCACTCCTGGGTTACCCACCATCACCGCCTTCGGGGACGACGGCCGGGACACCGCCGCGCAGCGACGGCGGTCAGGGGGTTTCGGTGGTGAGGAAGTGGAAGCCGGGCCGGGGGTGCATCAGGAACTCGTGGTGGGAGATGTTCCAGGCGTAGGCGCCGGCGAGGGCGAAGACCACGCGGTCGGCGGCGCGCAGGGCTTCCACCGGCTGCCGGTGGGCGAAGACGTCCTTCGGGGTGCACAGCTGCCCGGCCACGGTGGCGCGGCCGGTGGTGACGGCGGGGCGGGACCAGGGGTGCGGCCACTCGGCGACGGGCAGCACGGTGAACGGCTGGTCGTGGCCGCGGGTGGCGGGGGTGCGCAAGTGGTGGGTGCCGCCGCGCACCACCGCGAAGTCCTCGCCGTGGCTCTGCTTCACGTCGAGCACCTCGGTGGCGTACCAGCCGCAGTACGCGGTCAGGGCCCGCCCCGGTTCGATGCGCAGGGTCAGCCCGGGGTGGCGGTCGAGCAGCTTCTCCAGACCGGTCCCGAAGGCGGTCCAGTCGAAGCGGGCGGCCGGGTCGGCGTAGTCGACGGCCATGCCGCCGCCGATGTTGACCTCGTCGAAGGTGAGGGCGTGGCGGTCGGCGAGCTCCGCGGACCAGTCGGTGATCCGCTCCGCCACCGCCACCTGGGCGTCGGCGTCCAGGCCGCTGGCCAGGTGTGCGTGGATGCCGCGCAGCCGCAGCCGGCGGCCGAGCGGGCCCGCCAGCAGGCCTACGCATTCCCCGGCGGTGTCCGGGTCCATGCCGAACGGGGTGGGCCGGCCGCCCATCGCGAGGGCCACCGAGTCCAGTTGGCCGGAGGCTACCGGCAGGTTGACCCGCAGCATGACGTCGACCGGAGCCTGCGGCGTGGTCGCGAGCACCTCGGCCAGCCGGTGCAGTTCCTGTACGCCTTCCACGTGCCAGCGGTGCACCCCGAGGGCGACGGCCTCGGCGATCTCGGCCGGGGTCTTGCCCGGGCCGCCGAAGGCCAGCGGTGCGTCCGGCACGGCCCGGCGGACGTGCGCCAGCTCTCCCCCGCTGGAGACCTCGTAGCCGTCGACCGATCCGCGCAGCGCCGCCAGGACGGCCGGCTCGGGGTTGGCCTTGGCCGCGTAGTACAGCTCGACGCGGGCGGGCAGCGCCGCGCGGACGGCCGCCGCGTGGCGGCGCAGCGCGTCCAGGTCGTAGACGTACGCCGGCAGCGCGTCCGGGGCGAGCGCGGCCACGTGGTCGCGCACCAGGGGGGTGAGGGTCATCGGGTGCTCCAGGCGGAGGGGCGGGCGGCTTCGGCCAGGACGGACTCGGCGATCGGGGAGGGCAGGCGCACGTAGTCGGCCGCACGGTCGGCCTTGCGTTCCCAGCGGGTCAGCAGGTTGGCCTTGGCCGGGAGCGGGACGCCGGCGAGCAGGGCGCTCAGTCGGGGCGGGCAGCCGTGCTCGTCGGCGTAGGACTGCAGGGCGGAGCGGACGCCCTCCCACAGGGCGCCCTCCAGCTCCGGGTACTGGTCGGCGAGGGCCGCGAGCAGTTCGGAGACGTGGTTGACGAGGAGGCAGTAGACCACCCGGTCCCAGCCGCGCTGCGGGTCGTAGGCCATCGGCCCGGCGACCTCGGGGGGCAGCTGCGCCAGCAGCGCGGCATTCTGCTCGGGCACGAGCTTGGTGCCCTCCAGGTCGCGGAAGAGGACCTGGGCCGGGAACCCGTCGCCGTCCACGCCGATCAGCACGTTCTGCAGGTGCGGCTCCAGGACCACGCCGTGGTCGAAGTACGCGGCGAGCACGGGCGGCAGCAGCAGCCGCAGGTAGGCCGCCCACCAGCGCAGGGCCTCGTGCGGCGCGGCGCCGTCGAGCAGCCGGGAGACGTGGGCCGAGCTGGTCGGGTACTCGTCGGCCACGGCCGCCGCCAGCAGCGGGGTGACACCGGGCCGCAGGACGCCGCCCAGGCCGTCGCGGACGATCAGACCGAAGCCCTCGAACAGGGCGAGGTCGGCGCTGCCGCCGGGGCCGGGCAGGGCCAGCGTGCGGAAGGCCGGCTCGCGCAGCATCGCGGCGTCGGGGAACCTCCGGGCCAGCTCGCCGAGTGCCGGGGCCAGCAGCCGGGTCAGGGCGACGGCCCCGGTCAGCTCGTACGCGGCGTTCTTGCGCAGGCAGTTGGTGATCCGGACGTTCAGGCTGAACTTCAGGAACGCGTCCTCGCCGTACAGGGTGCGGACCGAGGCGGTCGCGGTGAACGGGTCGCCGCCCGGGCCCAGGTCCAGTACGTCGCCCCGCTCGACGGCGGCCCGGAGGGCGGGGTTGTCGCGCAGCAGCTCGTACTGCCAGGGGTGAGCGGGCAGCAGCCGGTAGCCGGCGGGGACCTCGCCCAGAGCGTCGACCATCGCGGTCACGGCCGGGTCGAGGCTCTCCTCGGCGAGCAGCCCGGCACGTACCGCCAGGTGGCGCAGCCGGAAGGAGGCGCGGGCCTCCGGCGCGTACGCGGCCCACGCGGCGCGGTCCTCGGAGCGGGACTTGGGGGCGGGGTGGAAGCGGTGCCCGAACAGGAGGGCCTGCTCGGACTCCAGGTAGCGGTCGGCGCCGGACTCGCCGCGGCCCGACAGGGCGCTGGCGACGCCCTCGTGGCTGGAGGCCACCTGCTCGATGAACTCCTCGTTGCCGACTCCGCTGCGCAGGGTCAGCTCCTGTCCGAGGTATTCGGCCAGCCGGTGCCAGGGCAGCTCGGCCCAGCCGTCCGGGCGTTCCTCGAAGACGGGTCCGGTGAAGCGGTGCGCGCCGATCAGAGAGGTGCGGCGCAGCGCGACCCGGAGCAGTACGCCGCGCCGCGGCAGGCGGATCAGCAGCCGGCCGTCGACGACGGCGCTCTGGTGCTCGGGGCCGGACACCTCGCGCAGCAGGCAGTTGAGCAGGGTGTGCGCCACGGCGTGGTCGGCGGCGGGCAGGCCTACGGCGGGGGAGGTCAGCGGCTGTACGGGCAGAGGCATCAATGACTCCATCGGCTACGGGGGAAGAGGGCGAGCGCGGCGGCGCCGAGTGCGGTGGCCAGCGCGGCGGCGGTGCCGATCAGCACGGGGGCGGAGGAGCCGAGCGTGCTGTTGGCGAGGGCCGCGACGGCGCCGGCGGCCACCGCTCCGCCCTTGGAGACGAATTCGAGGGTGCCGAACATGCGTCCGGGGGCGCGGCCGTGGGCGGCTTCGGCAGCGAGCACCGAGAGGCAGACCAGGCCGAGGGTGAGTCCGGCGCCGAGCAGCAGGCGCACCAGGACGAAGGCGGGCAGGGAGTGGGCGACGGCGTGGCCGGCCAGGCCGAGGGCGACGAAGGCGAAGCCCAGGGCGATGCCGGCCCGGGGGCGGTCGAGGAAGGCGGTGTGCACGCGGGCGGCGAACACCAGGTAGCACAGGTGCGGCAGGGCGAAGAGGAGTCCCGAGACGGATCCGGAGATGCCGGGCAGCCGTTCCTCGACCAGGGATATCAGATACGGGAAGGAAATGATGGTGGAGAAGACGAACACGAACTCGAAGGCGTACAGCAGGCGCAGCGGTCCCGCCGCCGGTGCGGGCGCCTGCGACTCGCCGGCTTCGGTGGGTGCCGCGGGGCGGCCCGGCTCGGGCAGCAGGGCCAGCAGTCCGGCGGCCGCCAGCGGGAGGACCGCCATCACCAGGTACTGCCGGTGCGGTGAGATCCACGGGGTCAGCGCCCCGACCAGGATCGGCGCGGCGACCAGCGAGGCCCGGGCACTGCCCTGCATCAGGGTGAGGGCCTTCGACAGCCGGGGGCCGTCGAGGGCGGCGGCGAGGTAGCAGTTGGTGGCGGCGAAGGTGCCGCCGAGGAACCCCTGCAGGACGAGGGCGACCGTGAAGGCCGGCAGGCTCTGCGCGGCGCCCGCCAGCAGGAAGGAGACGGTGAGGCCGAGTTGGGCGCGGAGCAGGAGCCGCTTGCGGCCGAACCGGTCGGCCAGCCGGCCCCAGAGCGGTGCGCCCAGCGCGCTGAACACCGTGGGCACGATGTAGAGCACGCCGGCCCAGCTGCCCGTCGGGTCGCCGAGGGCCGGCAGGATCGCGGTGAGGTAGGGCGGCAGGCCGAGGGCCGCGAAGGAGGCGACGAAGTAGCACGCGGCAATGGCGTGCACCTGTCTGCGGTCCAGGCCGGCCGAGCGCCGCGGGGTCACCGCGGAGCCGGCCAGGGTGTCGGTGCCCATGGTGTCGGTGCTCATCTCACGACCCCCGTCCGCTTCAGGTAGTTGGGACCGCTGGTGTAGTGCTTGTTGATGTCGGCGGCGCCGGATCTCTCCTTGCTGAGCAGGGTGCCCGCGGTGACCATGGCCTTGACGGGGAGCCGGTCGGCGTCCAGCAGGTCGGCGCGCAGCGCGGCGCCCTCGGGGCCCAGGCCGTCGACGGCCCGGGTCAGCCGTTCGCGCAGCAGGCCGAGGGTGCTCTCCAGCGGGATCCGGCCCCGGTCGGCCAGGGCGAAGGCGAGCGAGGCCGTGCACAGGTGGCCGGTGATGGTCGTGAACAGGTCGGTGAGCGGGCGGTCGCTGTCCGAGAAGATCCGCGCGTCGTCGAACTCCTTGGAGGACGGCGCGAGTTCGCCCAGCGCGGCGTCCAGGCGGGACCGGTTGATCCGCAGGCCGTCGTTGTCCTTGTAGAGGAGCCGGAGCCGGGTGGCGCCGCCGGCGCGGTCGAACACCAGGGAGGTGTTCTGCTGGTGCGACTCCAGGGCGATGCCGTAGCGGAAGAGGGTGGTCTGCCAGTCGAGCAGGAGGCTCAGGAACGCGTCGTACAGGGCGAGCGGGTCGCCGTCGTAGAAGCGTTCGGCGAGGTGGTCCACGACCAGCCGCCCGCCGGGTGCGACGGCCGCGAGCGAGGCCAGCGGTACGGTCACCGCCTGCTCCAGGCCCGCCGGATAGCGCCGCAGCAGTACGGCCAGCAGTTCGTGGCCGCCTTCGGCGTAGCTCTGCTCGTCGGCGTGCAGAACCGTCTCTGCGAACCGCGGTTCCAGACCGATGACGGTTTCCAGCAGGCGCTGGCCGGCGGCGCCGTCGGGGAGGACGCCCGCCTTGATGGTGCGGCGGTTGCGCATCCCGAGGGTGGCGGTGGCCAGCGGCAGCTTCAGGTGGCAGCGCGGGTCCCGGGCGACGGCCACGGTCCGCATCGACAGCGTGGGCACGACGTCCAGGTACGGCACGGGGCCCGGTACGGCCGTGCCCTCCAGACCGGCCTCGCGCAGGACCTGCCGCAGCGGGCCCCCGGCGGTGAGCGGGTGGACGGGTACGGTGACGTGGCTGTCGGTCAGGCCGGGCAGTCCGATCAGCTCGGGGCCGGGCCACCAGTCGGGCAGCGGCTCCAGGGCGTGCAGGTCCAGTACGCCGTGGGGGACGGCCAGCCAGTGGAGCCGGAACGACGGGTGGAACTCCGGGGCGTGGCGCGCGAGTTCGTCGGCGGTGAGGCCCGAGCGGCCCCGGGCGGTCGGGTACACGGGGTGGTCGAGGTACGCGGCCAGGGTGTCCTGGGCGAGCGAGGCACCCAGGCCGGCCCAGCGGGCGGGGTCGCTGCCGTAGCGGGCGGCCAGGGCGGCGAGCACCCCGGGCTGCGCCGTGTCGTGCAGCTCCATGGTGGCCAGGGTCTGCCGGCACTCCTCGGCGAAGGCGTCGTGGCCGCCCCGGTCCTGGGGTTCGGCCCGCTCGCGCAGCGCGGCCAGGATGCCGTCCAGGGTGTCGAGCCGGGCGCCGTCCACCTCCAGCAGCGGCAGCCGCGCGGCGTACTCGCACTGGAAGCCCTCCTCGGCCACGGGCAGCAGCAGCGCGCTGCCGTCCAGGTCGAGCCGCAGCCACGCGCCGTCCGCCCGGTGTACGGGGACGCTGCGGGTGCGCAGGCCCAGCACGTCCTCGCGCAGCAGCGCGGACAGCACCCGCAGGGTCAGCTGCCGTTCGGCGCTCACGGGGTGATCTCCCACTGGTGGGCGGCGGCGAACTCGGCTGTGACGCGGCGTAGTTCGGGGAGGTCAGGGCCGAGAGCCCAGATCATGCCGAGGTAGTCGCGGTTGGTGCGGTAGTGCGGGTGGCGTTCGCCGAGGGCCCGCAGGGGGCGGTAGGAGAGTTCGACGCCGTCGATCACCAGGTCGCAGGCCTCGGGGGCGGAGCTCAGGGTGCCGGCCCGGTCGGCGCAGACGGCCAGGTTGTGGGCCTGGACGTCGGTCCGGGAGCCGAGGTCGGCGGGGAGCGGCTCGCCGAAGTGGGTGCGCAGGACGTGCTCGAAGTAGGGGATGTCCAGGATCCGGGCCATCGCCAGGTCGGTCCGGTCGCCTATGGCACGGTAGTTCACCTCGATGAGGCGGGCCCGGCCGTCGGCCTGGACGGTGAACTCGGTGTGGCAGGCGCCGAAGCCGACCCCGAGTGCGTCCAGCTGGGCGAGGACCTGGTCGACGACGGGCCGGGGGTGCGCGTGGGCGAACTCCATCACCTCCTCGATGAAGCCGGGCGGTGGGGAGAGCCGGGTCCGGAAGCCGCCGAGCACGTGGAGGCGGTCTCCGTCGCCGAGGGTCTCCAGCGTGCACAGTTCGCCGGCCAGGTATTCCTCGATGACCAGGGCCCCGTCGGGGCGGCGGTGCCGGATCTCCTTGCACCGCTGCACCAGTTCGCCCATGTCCTCGGCCAGGGCAACGTCCTCGCTGGCCACGCCCTCCCTGGGCTTGACGATGCAGGGGAAGGCAATGGCCTGGACATCCTGTTCGGCCGGGTCCTGGCCGGGGGCCAGTTCGGCCGACCGGACCGCGTCCAGCCCGGCGGCCGCCAGGTGGCGGCGCAGCTCGGCCTTGTTCTTCGTGCGCAGCGTGGCCTTCCAGTCCTTCGCGGGCAGTCCGAAGTACCCGGCGGCGAGGGCGGCCTGGGTCTGGAGGTGGTCGCTGTTGGTGAAGACGGCGTCCGGTGCGTGGTGGCGCGAGACGAGGCCGACGACCTCGCGGAAGTCACGTACGTCGCACTCCAGCACCTCGGGTGGGCAGGGCAGTGCGGCGTAGGCGCGGCGGTGGGGTTCGGCCGCGTCGGAGAGGACGGTGACGTCGAGGCCCAGTCGTGCGGCGGCCGGCAGGAAGCCCTCCGTGACGGAGTCCGTGGGGTTGAGTGCGAGCAGGTACAACCGCATGGGGGACGGTCCTCTCCTGGGGGTGGTGGCGGTGGGGCGGGCGGGGGCGGGCCGCGTCGGCCCGCCCCGTATCCGGGCTACTTGGGGGCGTCGACGCCCGCGGCCTTGGCGATGTCGATCAGCATCTGGTCGGCGGCCTGCACCCCGATGCCGGACATCCAGGTCTCGTCGGGGACGTTGAAGACCTTGCCGTTCTTGACGGCGTTCAGGCCCTGCCACACCGCGGTGCTCTGGACCTCGCTCTGCTTGGTCTTGGTCGGGTCGTCGGCGACGGTCACGAAGACCAGGTCGGCGTCGGCCTTGTTGATCTCCTCGGCGCTGACGTCGAGCATCGCCGCGTCGACGTCCTGCGAGGCGGGACGGGCGAGGCCGACGTCCTTGAGCACGGTGCCGCTGAAGGAGGCCTTCTGGTACAGGCGGGTCGGACCGGCCACGAAGCGCACGACGGAGGCGGTCGGGACGGTGCCGGAGTTCTTCTCCTTGATGGCCTGGCCGAGCTTGGCGGCACGGGCCTGGTAGTCGTCCAGGGCCTTCTTCGCCTCGGTCTCCTTGCCCAGGGCCTGGGCGTACAGGGCCAGGTTCTCCTTCCAGGGCAGGCCGGTGGTCTCGGCGAGGACGGTCGGGGCGATGGCGTTGAGCTTGTCGAAGACCTTTCCGTGGCGGACCTTCGAGGAGAGGATGACGTCGGGCTTCAGGGAGGCGATCAGTTCCAGGTTCGGCTCCGTCATCGGGCCGACGTCCTTGGTGTCCTTGATCTTGTCCTTGAGGTAGTTCGGGAAGCCGCCCTCGGTCTTCATGTGCGGGGAGACCGCGCCGACCGGGGTGATGCCGAGCAGGGTGACGTCGTCCAGCTCGCCGCTGTCCAGGACCACCACGCGCTTGGGCTGGGCCTTGATCTCGGCCGTGCCGGCCGCGTGCTTGACGCTGCGCGGGAAGCCGGCGGCCGCCGGGGCGGCGCTCTGGCCGGCGGCGGGCTCGGCGGCGTCCCCTCCGTCCTTGCCGCCGCAGGCGGTGAGCAGGGCGGTGGAGAGCGCGAGGGAGAGGACGGCGACGGGCAGTCTGCGGGGACGAGCGGTGCGGGCCATGGGGGTTCCTTTTCTGTGTTTCTGGGCAGGGCGGGGCACCGGGACCCCGATGGTGACTGGGGCCCGGAAGGGTGCGGGAGCGGGAAAGCGGCGGGTCAGACGGTGGCGGTCCGTGCGCTGCGGGCCTCGGCCGGGATGCGGGCGCGCGGGATGACCAGCGGGGTGCCGGTCTCGGGGTCGGGGACCACCTGGCAGGGCACCTGGAACACGGATTCGACCAGTTCCTCGGTCAGCACCTCCGCCGGCGGGCCGGCGGCGGCGAGTCTGCCGGCGTGCAGCACGACGAGGTGGTCGGCGTACCGGGCGGCCTGGCCCAGGTCGTGCAGCACCATCACCACCGTGCGGCCGGCTTCTGCGTGCAGGTCGGAGACCAGGTTCAGGACGTCGAGCTGGTGGCGCAGGTCCAGGAAGGTGGTCGGTTCGTCGAGCAGCAGCAGTTCGGTGTCCTGGGCCAGCGCGAGGGCGATCCAGGCGCGCTGGCGCTGGCCTCCGGAGAGCCGGTCCACGGGCTGGTCGCGCAGGGCGGCGGTGCCGGTGCGCTCCAACGCCTCCTCGACCGCGGCCTGGTCGGCCTTCGACCAGGGGGTCAGCATCCGCTGGTGGGGGAAGCGGCCGAGCCTCACCAGCGATTCGACGGTGATCGCCTCGGGGGTGACGGGCTGCTGGGGCAGCAGTCCCATCCGGCGGGCCAGGGCGCGGGCGGGCATGCGGTGGACGTCGGCGCCGTCCAGGGTGACCGTCCCGGAGGCGGGGTCGAGGAGCCGGACCAGGCCGCGCAGCAGGGTGGACTTCCCGCACGCGTTCGGGCCGACGATCGCCGTCACCGCGTTGGCGGGGAGGGTCAGGTCGAGGCCGCCGATGATCTCCCGGCTGCCGTAACGCAAGGTCAGGTTCTGGGTGGCCAGCTGGTTGGCGGTCATGAGTCGTTCCTCTGGGGAAGCCGGCCCTGTCGGATCATCAGCCACAGCAGCCACGGGGCGCCGAGGGTCGCGGTGACGGAGCCGACGGGCAGGCCGTGGACGGGCAGGACGTGCAGGACGAGGAGGTCGGAGGAGAGCAGCAGGACGGAGCCGACCAGCGCGGTCAGCGCCAGGGTCGCCACGGTGGGCGGACCGGCCAGCAGGCGGACCAGGTGCGGCACGGCGAGTGCGACGAAGGCGACCGGGCCGGTGAGCGCGGCGGCCAGCGAGGCGAGGGCGATGGTGAGCAGGAGCAGCCAGAGCCGGTCCCGGTTCGGGCGCAGGCCGAGGCCTCCGGCGGAGTCGTCGCCGAGGTCGAGTACGCAGACCCGGCGGTTCACCAGGAAGGCGCCCGTGGCGGTCAGCGCGATCGCGCCGCCGGCCGCCCAGACCTCGGGCCAGCTGCGTCCGTACAGCGAGCCGGTGGTCCACTGCATCGCGGAGGTGGCGAGTTCGGCGGGGAAGCGCACGATCATCAGGTTGACCGCCGCGGCCAGGCCCTGCTGCACCGCCAGGCCGACCAGCACCAGCCGGGTCACGGCCATCCGGGAGCGCCAGGCGAAGCCGCCGAGCAGGAGCGCGGCGAGCAGTCCGCCGCCCAGCGCGGCGAGGGGGATCATCGCCTGCGAGGCGCCGGTGGCCAGCATCAGGGTCGCGCCGAAGGAGGCACCGCCGGTGACACCGATGGTGTCGGGGGAGGCCAGCGGGTTGCGGAACAGCCGTTGCAGCATCGAGCCCGCCACGGCGAGACCGGCGCCCGCGATCAGCGCGGAGACCACCCGGGGCGCGCGGAACTGGCGGACGACCAGCACGTTTCCGGGGTCCCCCAGGCCGGCCAGCGCACGCAGCGCCTCCCCGACGGACATCTTCACCTGGCCGGTGCCCAGCGCGAGGCCGGTCAGCCACAGCAGCAGTGCGGCCGTGACGGCGCACCAGGCCAGCGTACGGGCCCTGGCCCGGGCCCGGGCGCTGCGGCGGGCGGGGGCCGGCGCCGCCCCGGGGGCGGTGAGGACGGTGGTCATCGGGCCACCTTCCGGGCCAGTACGGCGAGCAGCGGCGCGCCGAGGAAGGCCGTCACGATGCCGACCTCGATCTCGGAGGGGCGGGCCGCCACCCGCCCGAGCACATCGGCGGCGAGCAGCAGGACGGGTCCGGCGATCAGGCAGCCGGGAACCAGCCAGCGGTGGTCGCCGCCGAGCAGGGGACGGACCAGGTGCGGGGCCGCCAGGCCGATGAAGGCGACCGGGCCGGCGACCGCCACGGCGCAGCCGGCCAGCAGCACCACGGCGACGGTGCCGGTCAGCCGGATCCGGGCCACCGGCACACCGAGCGACTGCGCCGTCTCGTCGCCGAGGGCCAGCGTGTTGAGGGCCGGGGAGATGGCGAAGGCGGCCAGCAGGCCCAGCGCCACGAAGGGCAGTACGGGGGTGAGGACCTCCAGGTTCCGGCCGCCGACCGAGCCGGCCAGCCAGAACCGCGCCTCGTCCAGCGTGCGGTGGCTGGCGAGCATCAGCGCCGAGGTCCAGGAGGTCAGCACCACGGTCAGGACGGTGCCGCTGAGGGCGAGACGGACGGGGTCGAGGTCACCGCCCCGGCGGGACATGGCGAACGCGGCGAGGGCCGCTGCCGCCGCTCCGGCGAAGGCGAACCAGAGGTACTCGATCGGCCGGTCGAGCCCCAGCGTGAAGATGGCGGTGACCACGGCGAAGCCGGCCCCGGCGTTGATGCCGAGAGTGACGGGAGAGGCGAGGGGGTTGCGGGTGACGCCCTGGGCGACGGCCCCGGCCACCCCGAGGGCCCCGCCGACCACCAGGCCGATGAGCGTGCGCGGAACCCGAAGCCCCGTCACCACGTCGGCGTCGCCGCCGTGTACGTCGCCGAGCAGTGCGTCGAGCACGGTGGGCAGCGGGATCGGACGCGTTCCGAGCGCAAGGCTCATGGCCGCGCACAGCCCCAGCGCACCCGTCCCCGCGGCCAGCAGCAGGAGCCGCCGTACCGCCGGGGACCGTTGCGCCGCAGGGGCTGCGGGAGCCGGCAGATCGAGTTTCACAAGACGCATATTAGGTTAGGTTTACCTAAATTCGTCAAGTCCCGCACCGCACCGGCAAGTCGGCGCACCTGCAGACCCTACAGTGGTTGTAAGGTTAGCCTCACCTTAGTCGATATTGCCGAAGTGGGGAGCATCCATGTCCGAGACGCAGCCGGTCCGGCCCCGCGCCGTCGTTGTGCTGGGCTGGACCTACCGGCGTCTCGCAAGCCGGTCCCCCAGCCTCCGCTTCGAGCTGACCCCCTCGGCGCAGCCCCCGGCGGACGGGCGGGACTGGGTCAGCGCGGCCGCCTTCGACCGCCACCAGGAGCAGCTGATCGCGGGCGAATCGGCCCGCATCCAGGCGGGGTACGACTGCGTCCCCCGCGGACACGTGGCGGCCGCACGACTGCTGCACCACTACCTGTGGTCGGTCTGCCTCCTGGTCAGCGGACCCTGGTACCTGGACCGCAGAGTGCCCCGGATCCGGCCCGAGGACGTCTGGATGGACCCCCGGACCGGCGACCTGGCCCTGCGCCCCGGCGACTTCGCCTGCCTGCCCGGCGATCCGGCGGCCCGCCTGCCGGGCGCCCACGTCCTCGCCGGCGAGGACGAGCTGCGGGCCGAGCTGCGGGCCGTGGTCGCCGCCCACGCCGCCCCCGTCCTCGCCGCCTTCGGAAGCGCACTGCGGCGCCGCCCGCAGGCCCTGTGGCGGATG
The DNA here is from genome assembly GCF_040612915.1 of Streptomyces sp. NPDC006326. Classification (NCBI taxonomy): domain Bacteria; kingdom Bacillati; phylum Actinomycetota; class Actinomycetes; order Kitasatosporales; family Streptomycetaceae; genus Streptomyces; species Streptomyces sp. NPDC006326. Next base: position 41,524 of record NZ_JBEXRC010000032.1, read on the forward strand.
GTCACCGACGAACTGGCCTCCGGCATCTGGTACCTGGGCCGCATGCTCGGCGAAGAGGAGCGCGCCGTCCGGGCGGCCGGCCGGGTGCTGCCCGGCGACACCCCGCCGCTCCCCGGCGCCGCCGCCTTCCGCAGCCTGCCGGGCACCGACGGCCGCAGCCACCCGACCCGCACCCGGCTCGGATGCTGCCTGTACTACACCGTCCGCCCCGGCAACGCCTGCCTCACCTGCCCGCGCACCTCGGACGCCGAACGCGTCCGGCGGCTGGAGGAGGAGCAGCAGGCACCGGCCGCCCCCTCGGCCGCTGCCTGACCCCGCCCGGCCCGGACCGGAGCGTTCCCCGGACCGGGTCGGGCGGCGGATCAGTGGACGACGCTGAAGCTGCGCCAGGGCAGGCTGTCGGGAGCCGTCACGTTCGAGGAGTCGGTGGGGACGTAGATGCCGTCGGCCCCGTCGACCTTCCTGCAGTCCGGGGTCCGGTACAGGATGACGTCCACCAGGGTGTGGTTCTCCACGTGGGCCGCACCCCGCGGCAGTCCGATCCTGTGGCAGCCCTGGACGGGCGTGTTCGCGTACGTGATCTCGACCGGGGAGTCATGGGCGCGGAAGCTGAGCGAGCCCACGGTGGTCCTGTCGGCCGAGCAGGCCGTGGCGGCGAGCAGCAGTACTGCCGCCCCGGTGGTGACGCCGATACGCCGGAAGGGGGACATGGCACGGTCCTCGTCTGTGCGGTGATGGCACTCCTCACTCGCAGACTGGCGAGCCGCGCCGCGGAGGGCATCCCCGGCGCACCCGGCCGGATGACGGCCGAACGAGGCACCCGGCGCCCCGGGGCCGCGCCCCGCCCCCGTACACCGGCCGGGGCGCGCGGGTTGCCCGCCCCGGCGGCGCGCCCGGGGCGCGACCGGTTACGGCTTGGGAAGCGTGCAGCCGGGGCGGGTCAGGTCGAAGACGTTGCCGGCGCCGATGCAGGCCACGATGGTGTAGGTCTCCTGGGCGTAGTTGATGCCCTGGCGGACGGTCACGTTGCCGCTCGCGTCGACCTCGCACGGGTTGTTCACCGTGCAGCGCTGGCCGTCCTCGTTGCCCGTGTTGTTCACGGCGACGACCTTGCCCGTCGTGGTGTCGATCACCGGGGAGCCCGAGGTGCCGCCGATGGTGTTGCAGGAGGAGGTGTAGCGGACCGAGTCCTTCCAGGTCCAGTCGCCCTCCTTGAGGCGGTAGGCGAAGCCGTCGATGTTGCAGCTGTAGATCCGCTTCCAGTACCCCGACACCACCTTGATGGCGGTGCCCTGCACCGGGTGGGCGTCGTTCAGGGTGAGCGCGCTGATGCCGTACTGGCTCTGGATCTGGGCGTACGTCTTGGTCAGCTGGTAGACCGAGATGTCCGTGTCCGTCATCGTCGCGTACGCGATCTTGCTCGCCCGCAGCGTCGCGACCCGCGAGCCCGCCGCGTTCAGCAGGGTGAAGGAGCGCGAGGAGGGCCGGTCCTTGAGGACCTCGCCCGGTCCCGGGAAGCCCGTCTCCAGGCAGTGCCCGTTGGAGAGGACGAGCGCAGGGTCGCCCGGCTGCGAGTTGGGGGTGCGGACGACGGAGCCGGAACAGTTGCTCAGCGCGACCGTCCCGGCGAAGTTCACGGTGACGGCTGCCGCGGCCTTGTCCTGGGGCGACGGCGAGGCCACGGCCGGGGCCGCCGCCGCACCCATCAGGAACAGCGACAGCAAGGCGCCGACGAGAGGCTTCTTCATGTGGGGGTTCCCCTCTGATGACGATGCAACCGAAGATCCTCCGGTTGTCATGGGCATTGTTGGGATCCCAAGCTCAACTGACAAGAGTGCCAAGGCAGTTGGTGTACGGCGCAATCCGGCCACCGTCCGGGCCGGCCCGGTGTGAGGACGGACACGTTCCGATTCCGGAACCGGCGGCCCCGCCCGTCCCGTTCTCGAACGGGCGGCACACAGGCAGGAGCGGCACATGGTCACCAAGGTCCACCGGCGGACCGTACGCATCGCCGTGCTCGCCGCCCTCGGCTGCGCCCTGCTGGCCGGGGGCTCCGCATGCCTGTGGGAGCTGCGCTCCCTCGCGGCGTACTCGGACGACGGGAACCGGGCCGAGGGCAGCTACGTCCAGGACCCGGTCCTCGCCGACCGCGCCGCCTCGGCCGCCCTGGACGGGGCGGTGCACGAAGGGGCGGTACCCGAGGAGGCGGCGCGCGAAGGGGCGGCGCCCGCGGCGCCCGCGGCGCCCGGCGCCACGGACGGCGCGCCCTGGCGGCCCTCCGAGCCGCTGGTGGCCCGGCCCGCCCCCGCCGAGCCCGCGGTCGGGGCGCTGTTCTCCCCCGGCGACGACGGGGACCCCGACCACCACTGCTCGGCGAGCGTGGTCCACTCCCCCGCCGGCGACCTCATCGCCACCGCCGCCCACTGCGTGTACCGGCGCGGGCTCGGTTTCCGCACCAACCTGGCCTTCGCGCCGGGCTACCGGGACGGCACGGCCCCGTACGGCATCTGGGTGCCCACCCGGATCGACGTGCACCCGCGGTGGAGCGAGGACCAGGACCCGGACCTGGACGTGGCCTTCCTCCGGCTGCGCCGCCCCGGCCACCCCGGCGAGCGCCTGGAGGACACCACCGGGGCGCAGACGATCCGCTTCGGGACCGGTCTCCCGGCGCCCGCCCGGGTGGTGGGCTATCCGAACACCACCGAGTACCCGGTGGACTGCTCCAACACCGCCCGCGCCGCGGGGCCCGCGCAGCTGCGGCTGGACTGCGCGGACGTACCCGACGGCACGAGCGGTGGACCTGTGCTGACCGGCGGTCACACCCTGATCGGCGTGATCGGCGGTCGCGACGGCGGCGGTGACGACCGGACCTCGTACAGCAGCCGCTTCGGCGAAGCCGTCCGCGAGGTGTACGAACGGGCCGCGGCCGGCCCGCCGACGACCGGCTGACCCGCAGGCGGCCTCCTAACCCGCCGGCGGCACGTGGTGGGCGGGGTAGTCGGTGGTCGCCGGGCTGGTCGGGAGCCGCCACTTGGACAGGACCCGGACCACCGTGCCCGGACTCAGCAGGGTGTTCGGGGACGTCGACAGCGACAGCACCCCGAAGAACCGGCGGGAGATCACCGGATCGGCATTGGCGCCCACCAGCACCCGCGACATGTAGCCCTGCAGCGCCCTGGCCACCCGGTCGGGCGGCGGCCCCTCCGTCTCCGGGTAGCGCATGTCCTCGCTGGTGGCGATCTGCCAGGGCACGGCGGCCACGGCGGCGGTACTGCGCTGGATCCGGCGCGCGGCCCGGGGTACGTCCCGGGCGGCGAGGGTGCCGATGGCCCGGTCCAGGGCCTCCGCCGCGAGGGCGGCCACCGTCATCCCGTGCCCGTACACCGGGTTGAAGCGGCACGCGGCGTCCCCGAGCACGACGAATCCGGCCGGCCAGCGCTCCAGGCGCTCGTAATGGCGCCATTCGTTGGCCGTGCTCCGGAAGCCGGTGGGCGCGGACAGCGGCTTGGCGTCGCGGATGGCGTCGTACAGGGCGGGGCTGCGCAGGCCGCGCGCGAAGTCGAGGAACTCCTCGTCCCTGGTGGGCGGGGCGTGCTCCCCGTTGCCGATGAGGGTGACCAGCCAGCGGCCGCCCTCCAGCGGGACCAGCACTCCCCCGCGCGGGCTGTCCGGCCGGCCCTGTACGTACATCCCCTGCCAGCGGCGGCCGGGGTCCGGCGGTATCTCGTAGAAGCGGCTGGAGTAGCCGAGGTGGGAGTCGTAGCGCGTGACCGCCGGGGCCGGGTGGCCGAGGGCCGCGAGCCAGGCCGGGGCCCGGGAGGTGCGCCCGGTGGCGTCGACCACGAGGCGGGCGGCCAGCGGAGCGCCGTCGCGCAGCTCCACGCCGGTCACCGTATGGCCGTCCGGTCCGGCGCGCAGTCCGGTGGCCGCGCAGCCGGAGCGGACCTCGATGCGGCCGTCGCTCAGCACCTCCTGGCGGACCGTCCAGTCGAGCAGCTCGCGCCCGGCCAGCAGGATGCGCGCCCCGGGCACCGGTCCGAACCAGTCCGCCGTGCTCAGCCAGAGGAAGTCCCGCGGGGATTCGAGCAGGGCGGCCCCGCCCGCCAGCAACGCGCGGGTGATGCCGGGCAGCAGCGCCTCCATCACCTCCAGGCCGCGCGACCACAGCACGTGGGCGTGCCGGGACTGTGGAACGCCGGGCCGGAAGGCGGGCCCTGCTGCGGGGAGTTCGTCCCGTTCCACCACGGTCACGCGGGCGAACCGCCGGGCGAGCACCCGCGCGGCCAGCAGCCCGGCCAGGCCGGCGCCGAGGACCACCGCGTGATCGTGGCCTGCTGGGTGGTTGTCCATGTCGTCGTCCATGGCAGGGAGTGTTCCGGGACTGCCGCAGCACAGGTCAGGTGCCCGCCGGGGCGCCTTGGGGCACCCGGGGGCGGACGGGTTCACGGCAGGGCGCCCGGCCCGGCCGGCGACGGGCGGTGCTGCCCCGATCAGCGGGCGGGCAGTGCGTACGGGACGGAGGTGAGCTTCTCGGAGGCCGCCCAGAGGCGTTCACCGGACACGTCGTCCAGGGTCCACTTCGCCCGCCACGAACGGGCGGGTGCGCCGCGCCAGCCGAGCCGCGGACCGAAGAAGGCGTCGGGCCGGACCCCGGGGGCGGTCGCCGCGTACAGGGTGGGCAGCGCCCCGGCGGCCGCGGACTGGGCGAGAACGGCGTTGCCGAGGGCCATGATGCCCGACATGACGCTGCGGCCCTCCTGCCGCGAGGCTCCGGCGTGCAGGTGGGTGGAGGCGTAACCGGGGTGCGCGGCGGCGGTGACGATCCCGGAGCCGGCGGCGTGGAGCCGGCGGGCCAGTTCGTGGGTGAAGAGCAGGTTGGCGGTCTTGGAACGGCCGTACGCGGTCCAGCGCCGGTAGCGGCGCTCGCTGTTCAGGTCGTCGTGGTCGATGTCGCCGAGCGCGTGGAAGCCACTGGAGACGTTGACGATCCGGGCCCCGGGGGCCGCGGCCAGCAGCCGGGGCAGGAGCAGCCCGGTGAGGGCGAAGTGCCCGAGGTGGTTCACGCCGAACTGGGTCTCGAACCCGTCGGCGGTCCGCCCGTACGGCAGGGCCATCACGCCCGCGTTGTTGACGAGCAGGTCGAGGGAGTCGCGCCGCTGCCCGTACGCCGCCGCGAAACGGCGCACAGAGCCCAGGTCGGCCAGGTCCAGCGGCAGGAACTGCACTGCGGCGCCCGGCACTTCGGCCCGCAGTCGGACCTCGGCGGCCCGGCCGCGGGCCGCGCTGCGGCAGGCCAGCACCACGTCCGCACCATGCCGGGCGAGTTCCCGGGCGGTCACGAAGCCGATGCCGCTGTTGGCACCGGTGACGACGGCGGCGCGGCCGCTCAGGTCGGGGATGTTCTCGGCGTTCCAGCCCGGCATGACGGCTCCCTCGCGACGGTGGGTTACCGAGGGTAGACCGCCGCTGTCCGGGGGTGGAGCCGCGGGCTGGTTCACCGGCCAGTAGGCTGCGGGTCCGCCCGCTTCCGCCGCCCCTTCCCCGTTCCCGAGGTACCGCCCAGTGAGCTCCGCACCGCCCTCCCCGCCCGTGACGGTCGTCGGCCTCGGCGCCGACGGCTGGGCCGGGCTCACCGCCGCCGCGCGGACCGCGCTGGCCTCGGCCGAGGTGCTGATCGGCGGGCCCCGGCAGCTGGACCTGCTGCCCGCCCCGGAGTGCGGCGGTGAGCGGGTGGCGTGGCCCAGCCCGCTGCGGCCGGCCGTGCCGAAGCTGATGGCGGAGCACGCGGGGCGCCGGATCGCGGTCCTGGCCAGCGGCGACCCCATGTTCTACGGGATCGGGCGCGCCCTCGCGCAGGAGCTCGGCCCGGACGCCCTGCGGGTCCTCCCGCACCCTTCGTCGGTGTCGTACGCCTGCGCCCGGCTGGGCTGGCCGGTGGAGGAGACCGAGGTGGTCACGGCGGTCGGGCGCCCGGTGGCCCGGCTCGCGGCCGCGCTGTACGAGGGGCGCCGGGTCCTGGTGCTCAGTGCCGGAGCGGCGACCCCGGACGAGATCGCTGCTCTGCTCCGGGAGCGGGGCTTCGGGCCGAGCCGGATGCGGGTGCTCGAACAGCTCGGCTCCGAGCGCGAGGACGCGTACGAGGGCCGGGCCGACCGCTGGGACCACGCTCCCGGCGACCCCCTCAACGTGGTGGCCGTGGACTGCCGCCGCGACCCCGCCACCGCCGTGCCGCGGCTCGGCGCGACCCCCGGCCTGCCCGACACCGCGTACGAGCACGACGGCCAGCTCACCAAGCGCCACGTCCGCGCCGCCACCCTGTGCGCCCTGGCCCCGGCCCCCGGGGAACTCCTGTGGGACATCGGCGGCGGCTCCGGCTCCATCGGCATCGAGTGGATGCGCACGCACCCCGCCTGCCGGGCGGTGGCGGTGGAGCGCGTCCCGGAACGGGCGGCGCGCATCACCCGCAACGCGGCGGCGCTCGGCGTACCGGGCCTGCGGGTGGTCACGGGCGCCGCACCCGATGCCCTCGCCGGACTCCCCTCTCCCGACGCGGTGTTCATCGGCGGCGGGCTGACCGCCCCGGGCCTGCTGGACGCGGCGTGGGCGGCCCTGGCCCCGGGCGGGCGCCTGGTGGTCAACACCGTGACCCTGGAGTCGGAGGCCGTCCTCACCGACCGCTACCGGCGCCACGGCGGTGAACTGGTCAAGCTCGCCGTCGCGCACGCGGCGGCGGTCGGCGGCTTCACGGGCTGGCGGCAGGCGATGCCGGTCACCCAGTGGTCCGTGACCAAACCCGGGCCACGGACCCGGGACCTCACCGAAGCGACCGCAGAGAACGAAAAGGATCAGACGACATGACCGTGTACTTCATCGGTGCGGGCCCCGGCGCCGCCGACCTGATCACGGTGCGCGGTGCCAGGCGGCTCGCCGCCGCGCCGGTCTGCCTGTACGCGGGCAGCCTGGTCCCGCGCGAACTGCTGGCCGAATGCCCGCCGGACGCCCGCCTGGTCGACACCTCGCAGCTCAACCTCGACGAGATCATCGCCGAGTGCGTACGGGCCCACGCGGCGGGCGAGGACGTGGCGCGCCTCCACTCGGGCGACCCGTCGATCTTCAGCGCGGTCGCGGAGCAGATGCGGCGGCTCGACGCGGCCGGCATCCCGTACGAGGTGGTGCCCGGCGTCCCGGCGTTCGCCGCGGCGGCGGCCGCGCTGAAGCGGGAGCTGACGGTCCCCACCGTCGGGCAGACCGTGATCCTGACCCGGATCGCCCAGCAGGCCACCCCCATGCCGCCCGGCGAGGACCTGGCCACCCTGGGCCGCAGCGGCGCCCTGCTCGTCCTGCACCTGGCCACGCGGTACGTGGACCGGGTCGTCGACGAACTGCGGCCGCACTACGGGGCCGAGTGCCCGGTGGCGGTGGTGGCGATGGCCAGCCGCCCCGACGAGCTGATCCTGCGCGGCACGCTGGCGGACATCGCGGCCCAGGTGAAGGCGGCGGGCCTGGTGCGCACCGCGGTGATCGTGGTGGGCCGCACGCTGGGCGCCGAGCAGTTCCGCGACAGCCACCTGTACTCCCCCGAGCGCGACCGGCATGTCTGCTGAACCGGACTCCTCTGCCCGACCGGGCCCCTCTGCCGGACCCGGCTCCGGGCGGCACGTCCTGATCCTGGGCGGTACGACGGAGGCCCGCCGCCTGGCGGAGGCGCTGGCGGCCGACCCCGCCTGCCGGGTGACGACCTCGCTCGCGGGCCGGGTCACCGCGCCCGTGCTGCCACCGGGCGCGACCCGCATCGGCGGTTTCGGCGGGCCGGCCGGGCTGGCCGGCTGGCTCCTCGCGCACGACGTCACGCACGTCGTCGACGCCACGCACCCGTTCGCGGAGCGGATGAGCTTCAACGCGGCCGAGGCGGCGGCCCTTTCGGGGATCCCGCTGCTCGCGCTGCGCCGCCCCGGCTGGACGCCGGGGCCGGGCGACTCCTGGACCTTCGCGGACTCCCTCGCGGGGGCCGCCGAGCTGCTGCCCGCCCTCGGCCGCCGGGCGTTCCTGACCACCGGCCGGATGGGGCTGCACGCCTTCGCGCACCTCACCGGCACCTGGTTCCTGGTGCGTTCGGTGGACCCGCCGGACGGGCAGGTGCCGCCGCAGCTGGAAGCCGTGCTCGCCCGCGGCCCGTTCACCCTGGAGGACGAGCGGGAGCTGCTCGCCCGCCACCGGATCGACGTGCTGGTCACCAAGGACAGCGGCGGCTCGGCGACCGCCCCGAAGCTCACCGCCGCCCGCGAGGCCGGGATCCCAGTGCTCGTCGTCCGCAGGCCCCCGGTCCCGGAAGGCGTTGCGGAGACCGGCTCGGTCGAGGCCGTCCGGGACTGGCTGCGGCCGCCGGGCTGATCTGCCGGTGCGAAGGGGGCCCTGGGCGGATCACCGCCCAGGGCCCCCTTCGTGCACTCCGGCGGTCAGGGGTAGCGGCGCGGGGTCCAGGTGACCCTGGACCCGTCGGGCCGCTGCGTGACCTGGGTCTGCGAGGAGCCGATCAGCAGGATCGTGCGCATGTCCACCTCGGACGGCTCCAGTTCGGCGAGCGTGACGATGCGCACCGACTGCTCCGGTCCGCCCACGTCCCGCGCGACGACCACCGGGGTCTGCGGGGCGCGCAGCTCCAGCAGCAGCTCCTTGGCCTGGGCGACCTGCCAGGTCCGGCTGCGCGAGCCCGGGTTGTACAGGGCCAGCACCAGGTCCGCCGCCGCGGCGGCGCGCAGCCGCTGCGCGATGACCTCCCAGGGCTTGAGCCGGTCCGACAGGGAGATGGTGGCGTAGTCGTGGCCGAGGGGGGCCCCGGCCGCGGCGGCCGCCGCGTTGGCGGCGGTGACGCCCGGCAGGACCCGTACGGGCACGTCCTTGTACTCGGGCTGCCCGGCGACCTCCAGGACGGCGGTGGCCATGGCGAAGACGCCCGGGTCGCCGCCGGAGACCACGGCCACCCGCTTGCCGCGGCGGGCCAGGTCGAGGGCGAACTCGGCGCGCTCGGACTCCACCTTGTTGTCCGAGCCGTGCCGGATCTGGCCCGGCTTCGCGGGGACGCGGTCGAGGTAGGTGGTGTAGCCGACGAGGACCTCCGCGTCGGCCAGGGCCCGCCGGGTCTCGGGGGTGAGCCACAGCGGCCCGGCCGGCCCGGTGCCGACCACGGCGACCTCGCCGGGCCCGGACGGCACGCTGCCCGGGTTGCCGACGCGGCTGGGCACGACGGCCACGGCGAAGTACGGAACGGTGTCCGGGTCGGTGTCCGCGAGGACGCCGGTCCGCTCGCCGTCCATGGTCGCGCGCTCGACGTAGCGGGCCTCGGCGAGGCGGCCGCTGCCCTCCATCGCCCGCCGCACGGCGGGGAAGGTACGGCCGAGCTTCATCACCACCGCCGAGTCGGTGGCGGCGAGCCGGGCGGTGAGCTCCTCCTCCGGCAGGGTGCCGGGCAGGATGGTCAGCACCTCCTCGCCCTCCACCAGAGGGGTGCCGAGCCGGGCCGCGGCGGCGCTGACCGAGGTCACGCCGGGGACCACCTCGGCGTGATAGCGGTCGGCGAGCCGCTTGTGCATGTGCATGTACGAGCCGTAGAAGAGCGGGTCGCCCTCGGCGAGGACCGCGACGGTGCGCCCGGCGTCCAGGTGCGCGGCGAGGCGGGCCGCGGAGGCCTCGTAGAACTCCTCCATGGCTCCCTGGTAGCCGCCGGGGTGGTCGGTGGTCTCGGTGGTGACCGGGTAGACCAGCGGTTCCTCGACGTGGTCGGCGCGCAGGTGTGCGGCGGCGATCGAGCGGGCGATGGAACGGCCGTGGCGGGCGCTGTGGTAGGCGATGACGTCCGCCTCGGCGATCACCTGGACGGCGCGCAGGGTCATCAGGTTCGGGTCGCCGGGACCGAGCCCGACCCCGTACAGGCGGCCCGGGGTGGTGTCGCTCATTCTTCCTCGCTCGCAATCGCGTTGACGGCGGCGGCCGCGATGGCGCTGCCGCCGCGCCGGCCCCGTACGATCAAGTGGTCGAGGGCGGAGGGGTGTTCGGCGAGGGCGTCCTTGGACTCGGCGGCGCCGATGAAGCCGACGGGCACGCCGATGACGGCGGCCGGGCGCGGGGCGCCCTCCTCGATCATCTCCAGCAGCCGGAACAGCGCGGTCGGCGCGTTGCCGACGGCGATCACGGAGCCCTCCAGCAGGCCCCGGTCACGCCAGACTTCGAGGGCGGCGGCGCTGCGCGTGGTGCCCATCTTCGCGGCGAGCGCGGGGACGGCCGGGTCGGAGAGGGTGCAGATCACCTCGTTGTCGGCGGGCAGCCGCTTGCGGGTGACCCCGCTGGCGACCATCTGCACATCGCAGAGGACGGGGGCGCCTGCGTGCAGCGCGGCGCGTGCCCGCAGTACGACGTCCGGGGTGTAGCCGAGGTCCTGGGGCAGGTCGGTCATTCCGCAGGCGTGAATCATGCGCACCGCGACCTGGGCGACGGAGGCGGGCAGCCCGGAGAGGTCCGCCTCGGCGCGGATCGTGGCAAAGGACTGGCGGTAGATCGCCGCGCCGTCCTTCTCGTACTCGAACACTGTGTACTCGCTCATTTCTTCGCTGCGTCGTGGGAGGTGGTGCGGCGTGCGGCCGCGAGGGCCGCGGGAAGTGCGGAGAGGGGGACGCCGTGCTGCGCGGCGCTGCCTTCGGTGGCCACGTCGTACCCCGAGGGGGTGGCGACCACGTCGACCCAGGCGGTCCCGCGGGGGTGTCCGCAGCGCCGTTCGCAGCCGGACCAGTGCACGGGGCGGGCACCGCGGGCCTGCTCCACCACGCTCCGCGCGTCGGCGCGGACGTCGGCGAGGGACTTGGCGCAACCGGGCCTGCCGGTGCAGGCGGTGACGGACTCCCAGGGGCTGCCGGGGCTCACCACCAGTCCGGCGCCCTCCAGCAGGGCCGGGGCGGTGCCGGTCCCGTCCCCGGGCCGTTCGGGCGGGGCGGCGGGCGGGGCGTCGGGCAGGACGATGCTGCGCCAGGGGGTGATCCGCAGGCGGTGCCCGCCCCGGTCCGCGACCTGGACCAGCGCCCGCCACTGAGCGGTGGTCAGGCGGCCGAGCGGCGGCAGGACGCACAGCACGGCCCGGTCGCCGGCGCCGCTCCGCCCGGGGCGGGGAGGGGCGGCGTACGGCCAGGCGGGGTCGGCCGTACGACTCGCCCCAATGCCGGCGGCGGCCAGCCGCAGGACGAACTCCTCGGCCCGCAGGGCGCGTTCGGGGGGCAGTTCGGATACGCGCCAGGCGCGGGTGCCGGCCGCGTCGGCGGTGTCGAGGAAGTGGAGGGCGGCGAGCAGCGCCGCCCGGGGTGCGTCGGCCGAGGACAGTTCCACCGCGTCCGCGGCGCGGCCGAGGCGGAGCAGGGCCCGGCCGCCGGGCCGGGCGAGCACGGTGATGTCGGGGCCCAGTGCGGCGACGTCCCCGCGGCCGTCGTCGAAGGCGAACAGGAACCGCCCGGACAGGGCGGTGGCCCGGGCGCTCGCGCACAGCAGCCGGTCCAGTTCGCCGGCCCACGGCAGTACGTCGGGCCGGCCGGAGCCGTCCAGTCCGGACAGGGGGGTGGCCACGATGTTGCGGACCCGCTCGTGGCCGGGTGCGGGCAGCAGCCCGGCATCGTCCAGCAACGCCGCCAGCTCGGCGCCGCATTGGTCCGCCAGCCCGCGCAGCTGGACGTTGCCGCGGGAGGTCAGCTCCAGGTGCCCGTCGCCGAACCGGTCGGCCGCGAGCGCGAGCCGGGAGGCCTGGCCGGCGGTGAGCAGGCCGGCCGGGATCCGGATGCGGGCCAGGAACCCGTCGTCCGCGGCGTGCAGCCGCAGCGCGCCGGGGCAGGCGTCGCCGCGGTCGCGTATGACGGGTTCGTCCCGCGATGCGGCGGAGGGGGGCTGGGGCGGCATGGCGGCGAGCATACCCACGATTGCCGCACCCCGACCTGTGGCCGTCGCCACCCGCCCCTTCCGCCCCCACCTGCCCGAATCCCGCCCGGGGCGCACACCCGCGCTTCCGGGCGCCCCGGGTGCGCCCCGGTGACCCCTGCTCCCGGCCGGTGGCCCGGACACCTAAGATGACCACCGGCGGGCCACCTGGCCCGTCATCGCCGAGGACGGCGACATGGGAGGAAGCCCGGTGCGAATCCGGCGCGGTCCCGCCACTGTGAACCCTGCGGAGCCATCCGCCGGGTGAGTCAGGAACTCCCGTCGTCCTCACTGCCCGGGGCGCGGAAACCCCGAGGAAGGCCTGCCGCCGCATGATCCTGCTGCTGTCGACGTCCGACACCGATCTGCTCAGCGCCCGCGCCGCCGCCGACGGCCCCGTCCCGTACCGGTTCGCGAACCCCTCCCGCCTTCCCCTCGACGACCTGCCCGGGCTGCTCGACGGCGTCGACCTGGTCGTCGTACGCCTCCTGGGCGGCCTGCGCGCCTGGCAGGACGGCCTCGACCTCCTCCTCGCCCCCGGGCAGACCCGTCCCGTCGTCGTCCTGACCGGCGAACAGGCGCCCGACGCCCAGCTGATGGAGGCCTCCACGGTCCCGATCGGCATCGCGGCCGAGGCGCACGCCTACCTCGCGCACGGCGGCCCGGCCAACCTCGACCAGCTGGCCCGGTTCCTCTCCGACACCGTGCTGCTCACCGGCCACGGCTTCGAGCCGCCCGCCGCCGCGCCCACCTGGGGGCACCTGGAGCGCACGCCCGTACGCCCGTACGGCCCGCGGATCGCGGTCCTCTACTACCGCGCCCACCAGATGAGCGGCAACACCGCCTTCGTGCACGCCCTGTGCGACGCGATCGTGGAGGCCGGCGGCACCCCCGCGCCCCTGTACGTCTCCTCCCTGCGCACCCCGGAACCGGAGCTGCTGGCCGAGCTGGCGTCCGCCGACGCGGTGATCACCACCGTGCTCGCGGCCGGCGGCACCAGGCCCGCGACCGCCTCCGCGGGCGGCGACGACGAGTCCTGGGACGCGGGAGCGCTCGCCGCGCTCGGCGTGCCGATCCTCCAGGCCCTGTGCCTGACCGGTTCGCGCAGCGCCTGGGAGGAGAACGACGAGGGCCTGTCGCCGCTCGACGCCGCGACCCAGGTCGCCGTACCCGAGTTCGACGGCCGGCTCATCACCGTCCCGTTCTCCTTCAAGGAGTTCGACGAGGACGGCCTGCCCGCGTACGTGGCGGACCCGGAGCGGGCCGCCCGCGTCGCGGGGATCGCCGTACGGCACGCCCGCCTGCGGCACATCGAGCGCCGCGACAAGAAGCTCGCGCTCGTGCTGTCGGCGTACCCGACCAAGCACTCCCGCATCGGCAACGCGGTCGGTCTCGACACCCCGGCCAGCGCGGTGGAACTGCTGCGCACCCTCATCGCGGGCGGTTACGACTTCGGTCCCGTCGAGGACATCCCCGGCGTGGTCTCCGGCGACGGCGACGAGCTGATCCGCGCCCTGATCGAGGCCGGCGGCCACGACCAGGACTGGCTGACCGAGGAGCAGCTGGCCCGCAACCCGGTCCGGATCCCGGCCGCCGACTACAAGCGGTGGTACGCCGAACTCCCGGCCGAGCTGCGCGAGAGCGTCGAGGAGCACTGGGGCGAGGCCCCGGGCAACATGTTCGTCGACCGCTCCGCCAACCCCGAGGGCGACATCGTCCTCGCGGCCCTGCGCCGCGGGAACCTGCTCATCCTGATCCAGCCGCCGCGCGGTTTCGGCGAGAACCCGATCGCGATCTACCACGACCCGGACCTGCCGCCCTCGCACCACTACCTGGCCGCGTACCGCTGGATCCAGGCGCGCGCGGAGGACGGCGGTTTCGGCGCCGACGCGATGATCCACCTGGGCAAGCACGGCAACCTGGAGTGGCTGCCGGGCAAGAACGCGGGCCTGTCGGCGGCCTGCGCCCCGGACGCCGCGCTCGGCGACCTGCCCCTGGTCTACCCGTTCCTGGTCAACGACCCGGGTGAGGGCACCCAGGCCAAGCGCCGCGTGCACGCGACCCTGGTCGACCACCTGGTCCCGCCGATGGCGCGCGCGGAGTCGTACGGGGACATCGCCCGCCTCGAACAGCACCTGGACGAGTACGCGCAGATCAGCGCCATGGACCCGGCGAAGCTGCCCGCGATCCGCGCGCAGATCTGGACCCTGATCCAGGCCGCGAAGCTCGACCACGACCTGGGTCTGGAAGAGCGCCCGGACGACGACGGCTTCGACGACTTCCTGCTGCACGTCGACGGCTGGCTGTGCGAGGTCAAGGACGCCCAGATCCGCGACGGCCTGCACGTCCTGGGCGGCGCCCCCACGGGCGGGGCCCGGGTGAACCTGGTCCTCGCGATCCTGCGCGCCCGCCAGATCTGGGGCGGTACGACGGCCCTGCCGGGTCTGCGCGAGGCGCTGGGCCTGGACGAGTCCGCGGCCACCCGTACCTCGGCCGATGCGGTGGAGGAGCAGGCCCGGGCGCTGGTCCAGGCGATGGAGGACGCGGACTGGGCCCCGGAGGCGGTGGCTTCGGTGGCCTCCGGCCACCCGTCGGCCGTGGCGGACGTCCTGTCCTTCGCGGCGCGCGAGGTCGTCCCGCGCCTGGCGGGCACGACCGACGAGATCGCGCACGTGGTGTCCGCCCTGGACGGCCGGTTCGTCCCGGCCGGCCCCTCCGGCTCCCCGCTGCGCGGCCTGGTCAACGTCCTGCCGACGGGCCGCAACTTCTACTCGGTGGACCCGAAGGCGGTCCCGTCCCGCCTCGCGTGGGAGACGGGCCAGGCCCTGGCCGACTCCCTCCTCACCCGCTACCGCACGGACAACGGCGACTGGCCGGCCTCCGTCGGCCTGTCCCTGTGGGGCACCAGCGCGATGCGCACGGCCGGCGACGACGTGGCGGAAGCCCTCGCCCTGCTGGGCATCCGCCCGGTCTGGGACGAGGCCTCGCGCCGTGTGACGGGCCTCGAACCCATCCCGCTGTCCGAACTCGGCCGCCCCCGCATCGACGTGACCCTCCGCATCTCGGGCTTCTTCCGCGACGCGTTCCCGCACGTGATCGGACTGCTGGACGACGCGGTCCGGCTGGCGGCCTCGCTCGACGAGCCCGCGGACCGGAACTTCGTCCGGGCGCACGCCCAGGCGGACCTGGCCGAGCACGGCGACGAACGCCGGGCCACCACCCGTATCTTCGGCTCCCGCCCGGGCACGTACGGCGCCGGCATCCTCCAGCTGATCGACTCCCGCGACTGGCGTACGGACGCGGACCTCGCGGAGGTCTACACGGTCTGGGGCGGCTACGCGTACGGCCGCGGCCTGGAGGGCCGTCCGGCGCGCGCCGAGATGGAATCGGCGTACAAGCGGATCACGGTGGCCGCGAAGAACACGGACACCCGCGAGCACGACATCGCCGACTCGGACGACTACTTCCAGTACCACGGCGGCATGGTGGCCACGGTCCGCGCCCTGCGCGGCACGGCCCCCGAGGCGTACATCGGCGACTCCACCCGCCCGGAGACGGTCAAGACCCGCACCCTGGTCGAGGAGACCTCGCGCGTCTTCCGCGCCCGCGTGGTCAACCCCAAGTGGATCGAGGCGATGCGCCGCCACGGCTACAAGGGCGCCTTCGAACTGGCGGCGACGGTCGACTACCTCTTCGGGTACGACGCCACGACGGGCGTGGTCGCGGACTGGATGTACGACAAGCTGACGGAGACGTACGTCCTGGACCCGGAGAACCGCGCCTTCCTGGAGGAGGCCAACCCCTGGGCCCTCCACGGCATCGCGGAACGCCTCCTGGAGGCCGAATCCCGCGGCATGTGGGAAAAGCCGGACCCCCGGATCCTCGAATCCCTCCGCCAGGTCTACCTGGACACGGAGGGCAACCTGGAGGCCGAGGCGGAGTAGCACCGCCCCGCCACACGGAAACGGCGCCCGGCCCACCCCAAGGTGAGCCGGGCGCCCTGTTGTCATGGGTACGGCACCCAGACGGTTCTAGACCTGGCAGTACAGACCGATGTAGACCGTACCGTCCCAGTCCGGTGTCTTCCGGATGTAAGCCTGGTAGTCCACCAGACACTGACCGTTCCAGTCGATTGCCTTCATGCCGGCCTTGTATGCGGCGTTCCGGTCCAAGGCCCAGGCGTCACCCTTGTCCTGAGACAACTCCTCCACCTTTCCGGGCAGTGAGTCGATGAATTCAGCCGGATCCATGTCCAGGCTCTTGAGATAGGCGTCCGAGTCCTTCGGGTCACTTCGAAACGTCAATCTCGCAGAGGAGCCGTCCTTGTCCGGCGTCTCACAGAAGCGCACCGCTTCGCTGTGCGGAAGTGCGGGCAGCGAGTACTTCTTCAGGAGCGCCGGGGGTACCGAGTCGGACACACAAGCAGGCACGGCGGCCTTCTCTTCACCTGAGAGGGAACAGCCTGCCACCGCCAGCACCATCGCCAGCACGACGGAAACCCTGGCGCTCCGGGCTCTCACAGCGTCTTCCATTGCGTAGAACTCTTCCCCACCATTGCAAATTCCCGAGCCAGGCCGTATTCATGCATTTCCGCAAACGGCTTGAGCGAGAGCCCCTTGGCTTCCTTCGCCTTGTCGAAGTTCCAGTCCTTGTACAGTTCCACGGTGTACTCGGAGGTCACCTTGCGCCCTGCTCCATCGCCAGATACCTCCATTTTACCGACTATGCGCATCTGGGCATGACCGATGGCCACCGCCCCGTCTTCGCCTGAGAACTGGGTTCCGATCCACTGACTGTCGAGTGAGAACGAGCA
The DNA here is from genome assembly GCF_040612915.1 of Streptomyces sp. NPDC006326. NCBI lineage: Bacteria > Bacillati > Actinomycetota > Actinomycetes > Kitasatosporales > Streptomycetaceae > Streptomyces > Streptomyces sp. NPDC006326. The sequence continues at coordinate 58,286 of NZ_JBEXRC010000032.1, forward strand.
GGAGTCCACATCTCCGCATTTCCCACGCGCTTCGACAGACCAGTCGTGCAGCACCTGGTCGACACCACGCGACCTCGAATCCACGCCCTTGCCGGCACTGAAACCCGGATCGGTTTTCAGGAGGTCGTCGACGTCCACCTGCCTGTCGGCACCGTCCCCTGTGATGTAGAAGTTCCACAGTTCACACGTCAAGTCCAGGTGCGCCGCGCAAGCGCCCGCCGTCAGCGCATCATACTCAGCCACCCTGGTGGCGAGCGCCAGATTGTACGTTTCGTACCAGTGCCACTTCGACCTGAAAGGCGCGTTCTCGCTGGGCGTCTTCGGGGTGGCTCGACCCTTGGAAGACAGACGTCCGCCGTCCCGGCTCCCTCCCCTGCGGTCCCGCTGCCGGACGTACTCCGGGTCGAGGGTGCCGCCTACTGATTCCACGATGGTCTCGTAGCGGTTGCCGTAGTCGTACGGGTCATTGCCGTTGTGGCACTTGTACATGCCGCTGGCGCACTCCTCCAGGGCCAGGCCCGACGGGTCCCAATAGGTGAAGGGGTTCTGGTTCGAGTAGGTGTACCCGTGCAGCTGCTGCGAGTCCTTGAGGTCCATGATCGGGTCGACCGAAATGAACCGCCCCGTCAGGGGGTCGTATTCACGGGCGCCGATGTGGGTGAGGCCGGAGTCGGCATCCCTGGTGCCTCCGACGAAGCCCTTGTCGCCCGCCCAGCCGGTGGGCTGGGAGCCGCGGGCCTCTCCGAAGATCCCGGTCTTCCGGCGGACCACCGCCTGGGTGGCATCCGCCGCGATCTGCACCGTGCCGGTGCCGTGGTGATCCGCAATGGTGAAGGTGAGTTTTCCGCCTTCACGCATGGCCACGTCGCCGTAGTAACGGGTTCCGGTGACGACTCCGGCCTTGTCCAGGTGGAGTTCGTTGCCGCCCGGCAGGTAGAGCGTGGTGCTCTTGGCCTCCTTGCGGAGCAGGCGCTGTCCCGCGGTGTCGTAGACGAAGGTGTCGCTGGAGGTGCCCTGCGTGAGGGACTTCAGATGCCCTTCGACATCCCATTCGAGGTACTGCGTGTCACCGGTACCGCTCTTGCGGGTCCTGGTGTTGCCGCTCTCGTCGTAGGTGAAGGTCTCGTCGTGCGGGTCGGTGCCGGTCTGGGTGACCTTGGTGAGGTCGTGCTTGCCGGCTGTCGGCGGAGTGTAGGTGCGGACGGTGTCAGCGGTCGGACCGGAGGCCGTCTTGTGCTTGGTCTCGGTCTTGCGGTTGCCGACCGCGTCGTAGGTGTAGGTCGTCCAGTACGGGTCCTCGCCGCCGAGGACCGTGGCCGACGGAGTCGTGGCGCAGGTCTCGCCCTTGTTGGTCCACGCCTGCGTGATACGGCGCAGTGCGTCGAGCTTGACGCACTGGGTGTCAGTGGTACGGGCGGCGTCCTGTCCGTACGCGGTGGCGATGGAGGTGAGGTTGCCCGCGGGGTCGTTGGTGTACTTGGTGTCCTCGATCCGCTGAGGTGCGAGGTCGCGGTCGGTGTAGGCGCGGGTGACCGCTCCTGTGTGCTCGTCGTACTCGGTCGAGCGGTACACGCGCTGTCCGAGGGCGCCGAGTTCCTGGCGCGTACTACGGCCGTAGTGGTCGTAGGTCATCGCCGAGACGAGGCGGCTGCTGCCGGCGGCCATGTTGTTGAGAAGGCCCGAGACCGACTTGTACGTGCTGCCGACGGTTTCCGCAGGCAGGTCGCCCATGGCCGGCTGCTTGGTGGTCAGGAGCTGCCCGGCGATGTTGTAGGTGTTCGTCCACTGGTAAGTACCGGCCAGCGCCCCCGTATCGGTGGTGGAGGGGATGGTCGCCTTGGTGGTCAGCGGCTGGTACAGGTTGTTGTAGGCCAGCACTTCCGACTCGAAGGCCTTGCCGTCGACGAAGCGCGTGGACTTGGTCAGCTGACCCTTGGCAACGGTGTCGTAGACCATGGAGGTCAGGGTCGTGGTGCCCTGCCTCGTCGCCACCGGCCGACCGAGGTCGTCGTAGTCGGTGTGCAGCGTGGTACCGCGGGCGTCCGTGAGATCCGTCGCACGGTCACCGGCGTCGAAAGCGGTCTTGGTGACCCCCTTGTCCGGGTCCTTCGACTCGACTTGGCGACCGCGCACGTCGTAGGTGTACGTCCACTGTGCGTTGGCCGGGTCGGTCACCTGAGCGAGCTGACCGAGCCTGTTGTAGGCGTAGACGGTCGATTGCGAGGTCGTTCGGGCAGCGTTGGTGTACTGCTTGACCTCGACGGTGCGGCCGAGCGCGTCGACGACCGTGGTCGTTGCGGTTCCACCGGTGGGCGGAATGACCGTCGTGGTGTCACCGGTGTAGCTCGTGGTGGCACGCTTGGTCTCGGTGCCGAACTTCTTCGAAATCACCGCCGTCGGACGCCCGGCGCCATCGAAGAGGGTGTCCGTGGATGCCGGGTAGTTGAGCTCCTGGCCCGTGACCAGATCCGGAGAAGGGGCGCCGTCCGCGTAGAAGGTGCCGGAGCTGCGCCAGGCCAGGCCGCGGGTGTCGTAGAACGTCTCCGTGATGAGGCGGCCTGCGAGGTCGGGTGACTGCGTCTGCGTCTGCCGCTCGCGCAGCAGCCCGTCCTGGATGGAGTAGACGGTGGAGTACTTGTAGTCGTGGCTCAGCGTCTTCGAGGTGACGACGTTCGGTCCGTCGTTGCGGACAGTGTATTCGAAGGCACGGCTCGGAGTGTTCGGATTGTCGGCGGCCGTCCAGTTCGGCAGCAGACCTTCGTGGTCCGCCCGAGGGTGTCGTACTCCGTCGTGGTGGCCTTCCCGTTCGGGTCGGTCACCTTCGTGGGCTGCGAGCGCAGCGGGTCGAGGGCCGAGGTGGTGACGTGGCCCAGCGGGTTCGTCACCGACATCGAAGTCGGGGCCTCGCCCGTGGCCGGGGTGTACGCCGTCGTGGTGACCTTGCCGAACGCGTCAGCGGCTGCGAGCGCCCGACCATGGACGTCGTAGCAGAGCTGATTCTTCGCAGCCCCGCACGTGGACGGCACGGAGGAGAGGGGATCGTAGCCGTCGCCCTTGCCGTTGATCTTCTCGGTCTTCGTCACCAGGCCCGCGCCCGGAACGGTGCCGAGCGAGCCGTTGTCGAAGTACGTGCGGGTGTCGCTGATCACGTCCGCGGGCCGGCTTACGGCCGAACCACAGGGGACTGCGACGGACTCGACGCGGCTGTGCTTGTCCAGGATCCAGCTCGCCGTGTTGCGCGCGTACGTCGTCGTCGTGCAGGTCTCGTCACCGGTCTTGGCCAGGTCACCCGCCGAAGACTCCCAGTCGACCATTCCGTACGCGTCGAAGTGACGGGAGATCTCGGTCGTGCGCGTGCCGCCGGAGACGGTGGTACGCGTGGACTCCTTCTCTGTCCCCGTCTGATAGGAGACGAGGTCCGGAAGCCCCGGTCTGATGCGCTTGGCCCCTCCGGCGGAACGCCACGGCGTGTTGGACGTTGCGCTGATCAGCTTGGTGGTGTCGTCGCCCTCGTAGGTGGCCGTCTCACGGACCATGCCGGCGAACTCGGGCCGGTCAGTGACGGCCACGCCCGCAGAATCCTTGGCCTCCTTGCCGTCCAGGCCCCGGAAGTACCGGGTCTCCGTGAGTGTCTTCGGATCACTTGCCTCCCCCGTACGGGTCTGGACCAGCCCGTAGCCGCGGGAAACGGAGTGGACCCGGTCCTCGGCCTTGGTGAGCTCGCTCGTGTCCTTGTCCCAGGCAGCTCCGCCGAGGTACGCGTAGGAGGTCACTTTGTCCGGCGTGCCGGCGATGTTGTCGCCTTCGACGACCTGGTTCGCCACATAGGTGTTGAACCAGTCGACCTTGGAGGTTTCGCCTTCCCAAGCCCACTTGACCGGGTAGCAGCGCGTCGTGTTCGTCTCGTCCGGCTTGGGCAGGGTCGTGGCGGTGCAGTCGGGCTGCGAATAGGTGACACCGATGGTGCCGCCTGCCTCCGTGGTCACCTGGGACATGCGCAGCCGGATGAACGGCGCGAGCCCGTCACCGAGGGCATCGACGCGGTTGGGTCGCTGCTCGCCGGCGAACGTGACCGGCGGGAGGGATATGTCCGCTCCTGCCCCTGACTTGCCCGTACGGGTGATCGACTTCAACCACAGGGCGCGGGAGATGCCGTCGCCGGAGGGAGGGAAGTCCTGGTCCAGGGTCCAGGTGTCGACGTCCTGGTAGGCGCCGCCGGTGAGGACCTTGGTGTTGATGCCGGTCAGGCGCTTACGTGACCAGAAGGTGGGCGAGTACTGGTCCTTGCACTCCGTGGAGCCGTCCTTGCAGAACAGGTCGTACGGGGAGTCCGGCCAGTTCTTCGCGTTGGCCTCATCGAAGGTGCCGCAGGTGCTCAGGCACCGCTCGGAGACGTCGAAGGTGACCTGTCCCATCGCCTTGGCCGTGTACACACTGTCGGAGCGCAGGCCGTAGTCGATGTGGTCCAGCCACCCGCCGCGGATGTACGGGGTGACCGTGGACTTGCCGGTCGTCTCCGAGACGTTGCGGCCGTAATTGTTGGTCTCGGTCTTCCAGTAGTACGCCATGGCGGCGCCGCCGGGGGCCACTACGTAGTCGAGCTGCCACCGCCAGGCCTGCTGGCACCAGCCGCTCGCGAAGGAGGCGTTGTAGCATGGCTCCCCTGCCTGGTTGCCGAAGACCGGCACCGTCCAGGTGGAGTTCGTCGTCGGAGTCGACGCGTCCTTCCAGCCCGGGAGCCGGTTCAGGCCGAAGAAGTACTGCATTCCGTCGGTCGTGGTGATCTTCCAGTGCTCACCGTCGTTGTCACCGTTGGACGCACCGGTGAGCTTCTCGACCTTCTCACCCGTGTCGGCGGCCGGGTGCCAGCCCTTGCCCTGTTCGAAGACCAGCTCAGTGCTCTTGCCGTTGAGGGACAGCGTGGCGTTGTCGTTGAACCAGCACTGGTCCCCCACCTTCGTGGTGCTGGTGCTGCCGGTCTTGTCGTCGTTGCACGCCTTGTACTTGCGCTCGATGAACCCCGGCTCCCAGTTCCAGCCGTCACCGATCCACGACGCCTGGCTGTTCGACGCGGCCATACGCCCGTCAACCGCCTGCGAGCTGTACCCCAAGCCGATCTTCGGTTCCAGACCGCCGGGGAGAACCGGTACATCGATGCCATAGACCCAGGAGAATCCGCCCGACGGTCCACCGGCACTCCAGGAACCGGAAGGAGCCAGCGGAGTGGCCTTGTAGTCACCCGTGGAGCCGGATGCGTCGGCCGTCGCGGCGAGAACCGTGGCACCCGAGGCCGCCGAGCCGGCCGACATCGGTGCCTGGCCGCCCTTCGCCGGAGACGGCGCGGTGCCCGGTGTGGTGACCTGCGCGGAGAGCTTGCCCGCTCGCGTGTCGTTGCGGGTCTGCAGCGGCTTCTGCGTACGGCACTCTGCGCGCTGCGGGCTCGTCAGCGCGCACGCCGGGAGTTCCACCAGGTGCAGCCGGGAGGCGTAGTCGCCGCCGTACGCGCCGCGGAAGGCGTTGTAGTCCACCTCGACCTTGGCTGCGCCGGCCTGCGCGGAGCCGTCGGAGCGGGCCACTGTCAGAAGGACACCGTCGACACCGGCCTTGCGTGCCGCGTCCTTGGCTGCGACCGAGACCTTCACCTTGGACGGCGCTTCGGCCGCCTTGCCCGGAGCCACGTACACGGCGACCGGGAGCTTGCCCGCCTGCTGCGAGCCGGTGCTGGCGGCCGGTGCCTGCGCCGAGCCGGAGAGGAAGGACTTCGAGACCGGGCCGGACGAGGAGAGGCTCACCTCCGCCGAACCGGCGGCCGGCCAGGCGACCTTCGGGGCCTTCCACGGCGTTGCCGCGTCGTCGGTCTTCTTCGCGCCGCCCGCACGGACCGGCTTGACCGGTACCGCCTTCGGCTGCTTGAGCTCCGGCAGCGAAGGCCGGTCTTTGCTGTCCGCCACGGCAACAGCGCCGGGCAGCATGCCTGAGAGGACCGCTGCGGCCAATGCCGCAGAAAGCCCCCGCATGCGAAATCTTCTCACACCCCACCCCATGTTTCTCAGCAAATTTACCGGCGCAGACTAACAGGGCGAATTCACCGATCTGACACACCGCCATCCGTGCGGATGCGACCAAGCGGATCTAGAGGAGCAAATAGGGCGGCACGCGTAAAGTGGTCATAAAGAGTCCAGGTCAGAGGCGTGTGCGCGCGGGCGCCGAGTAGAGTCACAGCGAATATCCGACCGTTGGAGTGTGTGTGAGAAGAAAAGAGGCCCTCGTCGGCGTGCCGCGTGGGCGGGGGATTTCCCGGGTCATTTCCTTGGCCCTTATAACCGGAATGGCTGCTACCGGTCTGGCGGTAATACACCCGTCGGCGAGCGCGGTCGCCGCCACCGACCCGGTCGCCGAGGGCTCCATGAGCCCGGCCGACTTCGCGCTCGCCAAGGCCAAGGAAACCGGCCAGCCCTACGAGTTGACCTCGGCGCGGACGGGGACCTCGGACACGTGGGCGCTGCCGACCGGCAAGTGGCAGGTCAAGCGCTACGGGACCACCGTGCGGGTGCGGCGGGCCGGCGCATGGGTCGCCACCGACCCGACGCTGCAGTTCGCCACGGACGGCACGGTGGCCCCGAAGGCATCGGCCGTGTCCATCGCCTTCTCCGGCGGTGGCACCGGACCCCTGCTCACCGGTGTCAAGGACGGCCGGACGCTGTCGATGACCTGGCCCAAGGCGCTGCCCAAGCCGACGCTCGCCGCGAACGTGGCCACGTACGCGAACGTACTGCCGGACGTTGACCTGCAACTGAAGGCCGACGTCGAGGGCTTCTCCGAGCTGCTCGTCGTCAAGACGCCCGCAGCCGCCCAGCACCCCGACCTGGCCACGCTGAAGTTCAAGCTCGACACCGTCGGCCTGAACGTCTCCAGTGACGCGACAACCGGACTGCTGCGTGCGGTCAACCCCGCCGGGCAGGACGTCTTCACGGCCTCCGCGCCCATGATGTGGGACTCCACGACCACCGGCGCCACCGCGGCCCCCCAGGCCAAGACCGCCGCCGGAACCCTCGCCGCCGCGGCTGACGGCACCGAGCCCGCCGCGCCCGCAGATGCGTTCGTGGCGCCCTCCGGCGCCAAGGACGCCCAGATGCCGACGACCATCGCGGCCGGCAACCTGGAGATCAAGCCCGACCAGGCCCTGCTGACCGGCGCGGCCACCAAGTACCCCGTCTTCATCGACCCGTCCGTGGCGTGGGGCGAGCGCCAGAACTGGGCCTGGGCGTACCGCAGCTGGCCGAACAACTCCTACTGGAACACCAAGCAGGACGTCCGCGTCGGCTACGAGAGCGAGACGGGCGGCCTGTCCCGCTCCTTCTTCCAGCTCGACACCTCCAACCTCAAGGGCGCCCAGGTCAACAAGTCGACCTTCCGCGTCAAGGAGACCTGGGCCTGGTCCTGCACCCCCACACCCGTCGAGCTGTGGACCACCACACCCATCACACCCGCTACCACCTGGAACAACCAGCCCGGCAAGGGCACCAAGCTCGCCACCGTCTCCGCCGCCAAGGGCCGCCCCGACTGCGGCGCGGGCAACCTTGAGTTCGACGCCACCGCCGCCGCCAGGGAATCCGCCACCAAGGGCTGGTCCAGCGTGACTCTGGGCCTGTACGCCTCCAACGAGTCCGACGTGTACCAGTGGAAGCGGTTCGACCCCAAGACCATCACCCTGGAAACGGAGTACAACAACCCGCCGCGCACCCCCTCCGACCCGGGAACCTCCCCCTGGGTCCCCTGTACGCAGGGCGGCACGATCGGCAACACCACCGTCAGCATCTACGCGACGATCTCCGACCCCGACGCCGGAAACCTGACCGCCGAGTACCAGGTCTTCAAGGCCGGCCAGAGCACACCGGTCGCCACCCAGAAGATCCCCGCCAACAACGGCAAGGTCGCCACCTGGAACGTCCCCGACGCCAGCCTGCCCGACGGCACCTACACCTGGAAGGTCCGCGCCACCGACCAGGACAACGCCACCTCCGCCTGGTCCCAGACCTGCAAGTTCACCGTCGACCGCAAGCGGCCGACGAAGGCCCCGAAGATCACCTCGACGGTCTTCCCCGACGGCAGGAACGGCTGGCCCGCCGTCACCGGCAAGGCCCGCACCCCCGGACCGTTCACCATCAGCGCCAACGGCGTGACGGACGTGACCTGGTTCGGCTACTACACCGACTGGGACCCCGAGGTGAAGAGCGCCACCGTGGCCCCCGGCGGTAAGATCGACGTCACGCTCACCCCGCCCGGCGCCGGCCCGCACTTCGTGTACGCCCTGAGCCAGGATGCGGCGGGCAACCGCTCCGACACCACCGCCTACCTCTTCTACGCCTCCCGCTCCGCCACCAGGGACATCCCCGGTGACCTCAACGGCGACGGCAACCGCGACGTCTGGAGCAACGACTCCTTCGGCAACCTCCTGACCTACGCCGGCCAGGGCAACGCCAAGTTCACCGCAACCCGCGCCGGCAAGGACTTCAACGGCGCCCAGATCGACACCCTCGGCGACTGGAACGACGACGGCTACAACGACCTCGTCTCCCTCCAGAAGCCTTCCTCCGGTGTGACCCGCAATCAGCTCTCCACCTACGCCAACAACGGCCAGGGCACCGCGGTCAGCAACCCCATCGTGCTCACCGTGGTCTGCCCCGACGCGGTTCCCGACTGCGAGAACCGTCCCGAGGGCAACACCAACGACCACTGGTACAACGCCGAGCAGGTCATCGCTCCCGGTGACCTCGACGGCGATGCCATGCCCGAGATCCTGGTCAAGCAGGGCAAGCAGCTCTGGGCGTACTCCACGAACGCCTACGGCGCCATGGCGCCACCGGTCCTCGTGGGCAACGGCGACTGGGACAAGTACACCGTCGTCGTCCCCGGCGACCTGAACGGGGACAAGGTCCCCGACCTCTGGCTCCGGGACAACGCCACCGGCGACATCCTGCGCACCTACGGCAAAAAGGGCAAGGATCCGCAGAGCATCGTCGACCTCACCACCTGGGGCACCCAGACTCGCACCAAGATCGGCAGCGGCGTCACCCGGGCCGCCTTCCCGCAGATCGGCTCGGTGGGCGACGTCTCCGGTGACGGCGTGAGCGACCTGTGGGGCCGACAGGCCGACAACACGGTCCTCGGCTGGAACGGAACCGCCTCCGGGGGCACCGTCACCGGCTTCTCGGCGAGCTACCAGATCGACGGCGTGCCCGGCGCCAAGATCCCCGCGGGCACCACCCTGGCCTCCGGCGAGGAGTTCGCCTCCGGCAACTCCAAACTCGTCATGCAGACCGACGGCGACCTCGTCCTGTCCACCAAGGACAACAAGCCCATCTGGGCCACCCACACCAAGGGCCACAACGGCGCCCTGGCCCGGATGCAGAGCGACGGCAACCTCGTCGTCTACGAAGCCAACGGCACCACGGCTCTGTGGAGCACCAAGACCAGCACCCCGTACTCGTACGCCGTGCTGCACAGCCGCGGCGTGCTGGTGCTCTACAACGCCTCCGGCCAGAGCCTGTGGAGCAGCGGTTCGCAGAGCCGGCCCGACTACAACGGCGACGGATACACCGACGTCCTCGCCCGCGACGCCAACGGCGACATGTGGGTGTACCAGGGCACCGGCGGTTCGGGTACCGGCATGCTCGGCGGCCGGTACTTCGTCGGCAACGGGTTCTGGCGGGACTACTGGACGAACGCCTACACCGCCGACCTCAACAACGACGGCTACACGGACATCGTCGGGCGTACCAAGGAGGGCGACCTCTACCTGTTCCCCGGTACGGGCAGGACCGGAACCGACTCCTTCAACGGCCGGTACCTGATCGGCGTCGGCTGGAACTCGCTCGACCTGGGCTTCGGCGACATCGACGGCGACGGCCGTACCGACGTCATCGCCCGGGACGGCGGCGGCGACCTGTGGGTCTATCCCCACAGCGGCGGCACCGGCACCAGCACGCTCGGCGGACGGGTCTTCATCGGCAACGGCTGGTGGCCAGACGGCTGGACCACCATCCGGTTCGCGGACCTCAACGGCGACCACAAGACCGACATCCTGGGCCGCAACCACAACGGCGGCGAGGTCTACCTCTACCCGAACACCACCGACAAAACCCTCGCCGGCGGCGGACCCATCACCTTCGGCACCCCCGCCTTCCTGGGGAACGGCTTCTGGGACGGGGGCTGGAATCCCTACGCCAGCGACCTCAACAGCGACGGCACGCCGGAAATCGTGGGCACGACCAACAACGGGGAGCTGTTCGACTTCCAGAGCACGGGCCGCACTCTGATCGGCACCGGCTGGAACGGGTACGACGTCATCCTCTGACCTCGACGTCTGATCCGACCATCCGGTGAGGGGTGGGGTCCCGTACGGGGCCTCACCCCTCAGTCATACGGAGGCGGAGGAAGTGCGCGGGCACGGTCTCTACCTGCCGGCGGGGCCGCGGGGGTGTGGATCCGCGGGGGTGTCACCTGAAGCGGTGAAATCGGCCTTGGCGCGCGGCGGGCAGGGGTAGGGCACGGCTGATCTCGTGCGGGGGCGCCCTGACGGGTCGCCGCACCCTTGGACCGAAAGGTTTTTCCGCCGTGACGCAGCCGTTTCGCCTGCCGGATTTCTACGTGCCCTATCCGGCGCGACGCAATCCCCACCTGGAGGCCGCGAGAACGCACACCCGGCAGTGGGCCCGCGACTTCGGGATGCTGGAGGGGTCCGGCGTCTGGGAGGAGGAGGACCTCGACGCGCACGACTACGCCCTGCTGTGTGCGTACACCCATCCCGACTGCGACGGCGACGCGCTGAACCTCGTCACCGACTGGTACGTGTGGGTGTTCTTCTTCGACGACCACTTCCTGGAGACGTTCAAGCGCTCCCAGGACCGGGCCGGCGCCAAGGCCTATCTCGACCGGCTCGCCGCCTTCATGCCGATGGACCTGGCCGACGGATTCCCCGAGCCGACGAACCCGGTGGAGGCGGGGCTCAGGGACCTCTGGCTGCGGACCGTCCCGGCCATGTCGGCGGACTGGCGGGAACGATTTTCCGCCAGCACCGCGAACCTGCTCAACGAGTCGATGTGGGAGCTGGGCAACATCGGCATCGGCCGGGTCCCCAATCCGCTCGAATACATCGAGATGCGCCGCAAGGTGGGCGGCGCCCCCTGGTCCGCCGGCCTCGTCGAGTACGTCGCCGCCGAGGTCCCGGCCCGGGTCGCGCGCACGCGGCCGCTCGGCGTGCTGCGCGACGCGTTCTCCGACGCCGTGCACATCCGCAACGACCTCTTCTCCTACCAGCGCGAGGTGGGCGACGAGGGGGAGCTGTCCAACGCCGTCCTGGTGCTGGAGACCTTCCTCGGCTGCACCACCCAGGAGGCCGCCGAGGCCTCCAACGACCTGCTGACCTCCCGCCTCCAGCAGTTCGAGCAGACCGCGCTCGTCGAACTGCCCCGGCTGTTCGCCGACCACGCGATGGACCCGGCCGAGATCGCGGCCGTCCTCGCCTACGTCAAGGGCCTGCAGGACTGGCAGTCCGGCGGTCACGAGTGGCACATGGTCTCCAGCCGGTACATGAACGAGGAGGCCCGGACCACCGCCCCGCTGTCCCTGCCCTTCCTTCCCCAGGGCCTCGGCACCGCCGCCCTCGACCTCCGCTCGCTCCTGGCGCCCCGCGCGACGGAGCTGCGCCGCCGGTCCTTCGCGCACGTCCCCTTCGAGCGCACCGGGCCCTCCGTCATCCCGGACATCCGCCTGCCGTTCGCGCTCTCGCTCAGCCCGCACCACGCGTACGCCCGGGAGGGTTCGGTCGCCTGGGCCCGGGAGATGGGGCTGCTCCATCCCCAGCCCGGCGACCCCGGCTCCGTCATCTGGTCCGAGGAGAAGCTGCGCGGCTTCGACTTCGCGCTGTGCTCGGCGGGCCTGGACCCCGACGCCACGCCTCAGGAGCTGCTCCTCCACGCGTGTTGGCTGACCTGGGGCACGTACGCCGACGACTACTACCCCCTGGTCTTCGGCCGGTCGAGGGACCTGGCCGCCGCCAAGGCGGCCACGGCCCGGCTGATCGCCCTGGTCCCCGTCGACCACGCCGAGCAGGCGCAGCCGGTGACCGCGATGGAGCGCGCGCTCGCCGACCTGTGGGTGCGCACCAGCCGGGGCATGGCCCCCCGCAACCGGGCCGAGTTCCGGGCCACGCTGGTCGACATGCTGGAGAGCTGGCTGTGGGAGGTGGAGAACCAGGTCCACCACCGCATCCCGGACCCCGTGGACTACGCCGAGATGCGCCGCCGCACCTTCGGCTCGTCCCTGACGATGTACCTGTGCCGGCTGGGCCATGCGGGCCGGGGCATCCCCGACGGCGTCTACGCCTCGGGGACCATCCGGTCCCTGGAGAACGCCGCCGCCGACACGGCCTGCCTGATCAACGACGTCTTCTCCTACCAGAAGGAGGTGGAGTTCGAGGGCGAGGTGCACAACTATCTCCTCGTCACCCGGAACTTCTTCGACATCGGCTATCCGCAGGCCCTGCACATCTGCCATGCGCTGATGACGCAGCGCATCGAGGAGTTCGAGCACATCGTCGCGAACCAGCTGCCGCTGCTCTACGACGACTGGGATCTGGACACCGCGGCCAGGGCGGGGATGGAGGCCTACGTCGGGGAGCTCCGGGACTGGATCGCGGGTGTCCTCAACTGGCATGTTCAGGTGCGGCGTTATCGTGAGGAGGACCTGAGCCGGGCACCCGACGGGCTGTCCTCCGCGGTGTGGAGCTCCTCCTTCGGCATGGCGGCGGCCCGGGTCTCACCGCCTGCCTGACCCGTGAACCCGGCGGTGGGGACGGTCCGCTCGCCCGCCCCCGCCGCCGTACCCGGTCCAGTGCCCGGCGGCCGGCCGCCGGCACGCGTCAGAACGCGTCCGCGGTGTGCGGCAGCAGCTCCGTGCGCAGGGCCGTGTCCAGCGCCGCCGCCGCGCCGGGCGTGTGCTCCCTCACCAGCCCGGCGGCCACCAGCTCGGTGACCCGCGTCCCGCCCAGGTAGCACGCCGCCAGGTCCCGTGCCTCCAGGGCCAGGTCGGGGGCCGCGTCGGTGCTCTCGTACGCCGCCCCGCCCGGGGCCGCCTTCAGCCGGAACCGCCCGGCGTTCGCGGGCAGCCGTACGTCGGCCACTTCCAGCACCAGTTCCACCGGCGCGGCCCAGGACCGCGCCGTCAGCGCCGCCCGTACGTCGACCAGGCGCAGCCACAGGGCCGGGAACTGGGCGGTGACCTGGACCTGGTCCCGGTCGGAGGCGAAGTGCAGCAGCGGATCGTCGAGCGGCCGGCCCCAGGCCCGGACCCGGCCGGTGAGGTCGAGGGCGGCCAGGCACTCCCACAGGGCGGCGGCGACCGCCGGGGTGTCGGCCTCCAGCTCTTCCACGCGGACCAGGCCGGGGCTGCGCACGACCCCGCCGTCGTCCTCCGGCTTGGTGCGGTACAGCACGTACCCGGCGATGGGTTCGCCCGGCTCGCCGAGGACGATGATCCGGGGCGGGCTCAACTCCTCGTCCTCCTCGTCCTGTTCACACAGCCAGCCCTCGCTCCAGCGGTCCGGGCTGCGGGTCGGGCGCCCGGCCCGGAGCGCGCGGGCCGCTTCGTGGTACGGCCCGATCACCTGGAGGGCGTCCGCCGGGTCGACCAGCCGCAGCGGGCGCCGGTCGGGGTCGATGCGCAGGGCCAGCGGCCGGGTGGAGTCGATCTCGATGGTGGCCCCCTGGGTGGCCGGACCGTAGCCGAAGCGCCCGTAGATGGCGGATTCGGAGGCCCACAGGGCGGCGACCGGGCTCCCCTCGGCCTCTGTGCGCCGCAACTGCTCCCCCATCAGGGCGGTGAGGACGCCGCGGCGCCGGTGGGTGGGGGCGACGGACACGAAGGTGAGCCCGGGGCAGGGCAGATCGGCGCCGGGCACCGAGAGCCGGAAGTCGTACGCGGCCATGAACCCGACCAGGGCGTCCCCTTCGTAGGCGCCGAGCCGGGCGCACCGGCGCAGGAGGGCGTGGTGGCGTTCGCGCCCCTCCTTCCCGGGGCGGTCGTGGAAGACCAGGTAGGCGAGCTCCAGCGCGCGGTCGATGTCGGACTCGGTTACCTCGCGGATGTCCACCATGATCCGGAGACTAATCGGTCATCGCGGACCGGTCACCCCATAAAGGCCGGATCTGCCAGTCTGGCCGGTTCCTGCGCCTGCCGGGCACGCACTGCCACTGCCGGGGTCCGGCCGCTGCTGCCGGGCTCCGGCCGCCGCTGCCGGGGCCGACTGCTACTGCCGGGGTCCGGTCCAGCCGTTCGGCACGTGGGCGAGGCGCACGCGCTGGGGATGGTCTCCGACGGGTACGGACACCCGCTTGGCGCCGGTGGCGAAATCGATGGCGGTGACCCGGTCGGCCCCGCTCTCGGAGATCACGCAGGCGGTGCCGTCCCCGTCGACGGTGGCCCAGTACGGCTTGTCGGCGGGCACGAGCGGCCCCGGGGTGAGCGTCGCGCGGTCCACGACGGTGGCGTAGTCGTCCATGGTGCCGGCGACGCAGAGGCGGGTGCCGTCCGGGCTCATGGACATGCCGTGGTGGCGGGAGTCGTTGACCCAGGTGGTGCGGTCGGTGCTGGTGGCGGGGTTCTGCGGGAGTTCCCTGACGCGGGTGATCCGGTCGGTGGCGACGTCGTACTCCACGAGGCCGCTGAAGAAGGACACCTGGAAGTAGAGCTTCGACTCGTCGGGGCTGAAGGACATCGGCCGGACCGCGTCGGAGAGGTCCTTGCGCCCGAAGGCGTCCAACCGCTCCCGCATGTCGATCACGCGGACGGTGCGGAAGGTCCGGGCGTCGACGACGGTGATCTTACGGTCGCCCTTCGTCCAGTCGAGCCAGGGGGCGTCGAGCGCGGAGGTCACGTCGCCGATGGAGCTGTTCCACAGGTACCGGCCGTCCCGGGTGAAGGTGTTCTCGTGCGGTTTGTCGCCGGTGGAGAAGGAGCCGACCTGGCGGCCCGTGGCGATGTCGAGGACGTGCACCGTGTTGGCGGTGGAGGCGGAGACGGCGACGCGGGTGCCGTCCGGGGAGACGGCCATGTGGTCGGAGCGGTAACCGGCCACCGGGAAACGCCAGTTGATCCGGCCGGTGGCCAGGTCGACGGAGACCACGTCGGCGAAGCTGGGCCGGGAGACCACGACGGCGGAACCGTCCGGCGTGGTGTACATGTCGTCGACGAACTGGTCGTGGCCCTCGCCGGCGGTGTTGCGGATGCCCAGGAAGAAGCCGAGCTTCACGGGGTTGAGGTAGATCTCCCGCAGCCGCTCCTCCTTGTCGGAGATCACGTTGATCCGGCCGATCCTGGAGAGGTCGCCGGTGGAGGCGAGCACGTCGGCGGTGCCCTCCCAGTTGTTGCCGACGAACAGCACCTCGCGCAGCCCGGCCGCCGTGTCCGCCGCCCCGGCCGGGGTGGCGGACACGGCGGCCGGGGCGGCCGCGAGGGAGGCGGCGGCCAGGAGAGCGCCGGCCAGGAGCGTGCGTACGGACGTGCGGGCGGTGCGTTCGGGCCGGGACATCCGCTCAACTCCCTGCTAGGACGGCGCTGT
This sequence comes from Streptomyces sp. NPDC006326, assembly GCF_040612915.1. NCBI lineage: Bacteria > Bacillati > Actinomycetota > Actinomycetes > Kitasatosporales > Streptomycetaceae > Streptomyces > Streptomyces sp. NPDC006326. The sequence goes on from NZ_JBEXRC010000032.1 coordinate 73,905, forward strand.
TACCGGCGGGTAAAATAGAGGCAATGGGAAAAGGGCGCAACCCCCGCGGGGTCACGCCCTTTTGACGCGTCTCAGGCGACGGAGCCGATCCTGCCGATCACCGACGTGGAGGCGTCGGGGTGGATCGGGATGTGCGCCCCGGTCAGCGCCGCACCGGAGCCGCCGCGCCGGTTCGCCACGATCTCGGCGGCGATGGACAGGGCGGTCTCCTCCGGCGAGCGGGCGCCGAGGTCCAGGCCGATCGGGGAGCGCAGCCGGGCCAGCTCCAGCTCGGTCACGCCGACCTCGCGCAACCGCTTGTTGCGGTCCTCGTGCGTGCGGCGGGAGCCCATGGCGCCGACGTACGCGACGGGCAGCCGCAGGGCCAGTTCGAGCAGCGGGACGTCGAACTTGGCGTCGTGGGTGAGCACGCACAGGACGGTCCGGCCGTCCAGGAGGCCCTCCTGCGACTGCGCCTCCAGATAGCGGTGCGGCCAGTCGACGACGATCTCGTCCGCCTCGGGGAAACGGTTCTTCGTCGCGAAGACGGGCCGTGCGTCACACAGGGTGACGTGGTAGCCGAGGAACTTGCCGATCCGCACCAGGGCGGAGGCGAAGTCGATGGCCCCGAAGACGAGCATCCGGGGCGGGGGGACGCTGGACTCGACCAGTACCTTGAGCGGCTCTCCGCAGAGCCGCCCGTCGGCGCCGACCTCCAGTACGCCGGTGCGGCCCGCGTCCAGCAGGGCGCGCGCCTCCTCGGCGATGGTGCGGTCCAGCTCGGGGTGGCCGCCGAAGCCGCCCTCGTGGCCGCCTTCGCCCCGTACGAGCACGGCGCGGCCCTTGAGCTCGGCCGGGCCCTCGGCGATCCGGGCGACCGCCGCCGCCTCCCCGCGGGCGGCGGCGGCCAGCGCGGCCGCGAACACCTCCCTGGCGGGAGAGCCCACGCGGACCGGGGTGACCAGGATGTCGATGATCCCGCCGCAGGTCAGGCCCACGGCGAAGGCGTCGTCGTCGCTGTAGCCGAAGCGCTCCAGGACGGTCTCGCCGTCCTCCAGCGCCTGCCGGCACAGCTCGTACACCGCGCCCTCCACGCATCCGCCGGAGACCGAGCCGATGGCCGTGCCCTCGCCGTCCACGGCGAGTGCGGCTCCGGGCTGCCGCGGTGCGCTCCCGCCGACCGCCACCACGGTGGCGACGGCGAAGTCACGTCCCTGCTCGACCCACCGGTTCAGTTCTTCGGCGATGTCCAGCATTGCGGCCTCCTCGGAGAGGGTCGGTTTCCAGTATCGGATGCGTGGAGGGTCGGGTGGGGCGGACCTGACTTACTTGACGCCGAGCCACGCCTCGATGGGGTGGAGGGCGAAGAAGATCAGGAAGACGCCCGTCAGGACCCACATGAAGGCGCTGATCTCGCGGGCCTTGCCCTGCGCGACCTTGATGGCCACGTAGGAGAGCACACCGGCGGCGACACCGGGCGTGATCGAGTAGGTGAAGGGCATGATCGCCACGGTCAGGAAGACCGGGATGGCGGTCGCGCTGTCGGCCCAGTCCACGTGGCGGGCGTTCTGCATCATCATCGCGCCGATGACGACCAGGGCCGCGGAGGCCACCTCACCCGGGACGATCTGCGTGATCGGGGTGAAGAAGAGGCACAGGGCGAAGAAGAGGCCGGTGACGACGGAGGCGAGGCCTGTGCGGGCTCCCTCACCGACGCCGGTGGCGGACTCGACGAAGACGGTCTGGCCGGAGCCGCCCGTCAGGCCACCGATGGCGCCACCGGCACCGTCGATGAACAGCGCCTTCGACAGGCCCGGCATGCGGCCCTTGTCGTCGGCCAGCTTGGCCTCGGTGCCGACGCCGATGATGGTGGCCATCGCGTCGAAGAAGCCGGCGAGGACGAGGGTGAAGACGATCATGCCGACCGTCATGACACCGACGTCGCCCCAGCCGCCGAACTCGACCTTGCCGAACAGCGAGAAGTCGGGCATCGAGACCGCGGAGCCCTCAAGAACCGGCGCGCCGTTCTTCCAGGCCTTCGGGTCGATGTCGGCCACGGCGTTGAGGATGGCCGCGAGGACGGTTCCGCCGACGATGCCGATCAGGATCGCGCCGGGAACCTTGCGGGCCTGCAGCATGAAGATGGTGAGCAGGGTGACGCAGAAGATGAGGACGGGCCAGCCGGCGAGCTCGCCGACCGAACCGAGCTGGACCGGCGGACCGAACTCGGAGCCCTTGCCGACGAAGCCGGCCTTCACGAGACCGATCAGGGCGACGAACATGCCGATGCCCATGGTGATCGCGTGCTTGAGCGCGAGGGGGATCGCGTTCATGATCATCTCGCGGAGGCCGGTGACGACCAGGAGACAGATCACGACGCCGTACATCACGCACATGCCCATGGCCTGCGGCCAGGTCATCTGCGGGGCGACCTGCGAGGAGAGCACACCGGAGACGGAGAGTCCGGCGGCCAGCGCGAGCGGGACCTTGCCGACGAAGCCCATGAGCAGCGTGGTCAGGGCGGCGGCGAAGGCGGTGGCCGTGATGAGAGCCTTCTGGCTCATGGTGTCTCCGGCGACGTCCTTGCCGGAGAGGATCAGCGGGTTGAGCAGGAGGATGTACGCCATCGCCATGAAGGTCGTGACGCCGCCACGAATCTCATTGCCGAGGTTGGATCCTCTGTGGGTGATGTGAAAGTACCGGTCGAGCCAAGACCGTCCGGCGGGGTTGCGAGAGCCGTCGCCGGCCTCTTCCGCGGTGGTCTTGGGCTCCACAGACGACTGGGTCATGGTGCCTAACTCCCAAGGTTCAAAGGGGCACCCGCATGGGGATTGGAGATCGCGGGATTTGGGATGGTGCGTTTGGCTGCACGACCCGGGGTGACGGCCCGAGGCGACGCGAATGGTTACTGCGTGTACTGCGGGTACTGCTGGGTACTGCGGGGGGTGTACTGCCTTGAAGCGGACCGCGAGCGGTGCGGTACTTCGTACTCCGGGCGGTGGGACTGGAAGTGTGACGTTCCCGTGTCACACCGCCCGGAGAGTCCGAGGGGGGTCCGGGGGCCGCTCGGGCCCCCGGACCGCGCCGTCCTAGAGGGTGCCGGTGAGGGCTTCCGGACGGATCGGCGTCTTGTTGAGCTCCAGACCGGTCGCCTGCCGGATCGCCGCGAGGACGGCCGGGGTGGACGACAGGGTCGGGGCCTCGCCGAGACCGCGCAGGCCGTACGGCGCGTTCGGGTCGGCGAGCTCCAGGACGTCGACCGGGATGGTCGGGGTGTCCAGGATGGTCGGGATCAGGTAGTCCGTGAAGGAGGGGTTGCGCACCTTCGCGGTCTTCGGGTCCACGATGATCTCCTCCATGACCGCCACGCCGAGACCCTGGGTGGTGCCACCCTGGATCTGGCCGACCACGGAGAGCATGTTCAGGGCCTTGCCGACGTCCTGGGCGGTCGCCAGCTCGACGACCTTGACCAGGCCGAGCTCGGTGTCCACCTCCACGACCGCGCGGTGCGCGGCGAAGGTGTACTGGACGTGGCCGTCGCCCTGGCCGGTGACCAGGTCGAACGCGACGGTCGGGCGGTGGCGGAACTCAAGTTCGAGGTCGATGGCCTCGCCCTCAAGGATGTCGGCGATGTCCGCGAGGACCTCGCCGCCGTCGGTGACGACCTTGCCGCCCTCCAGGAGCAGCTCCGCGTTGGCCCACGCCGGGTGGTACGAGCCGTTCTTGCGGCGGCCCATCTCCAGCAGCGCCTCGCGGACGTGCTCACAGGTGTTCTTCACCGCGCCACCGGTCATGTACGTCTGCCGCGAGGCGGACGTGGAACCGGCGGAGCCGACCTGGGTGTCGGCCGGGTGGATGGTCACCTGCGTGACACCCAGCTCGGTACGGGCGATCTGCGCGTGGACGGTCACACCGCCCTGGCCGACCTCCGCCATGGCCGTGTGGACCATCGCGACGGGCTCGCCGTTGATGACCTCCAGGCGCACGCGGGCGGTGGAGTAGTCGTCGAAGCCCTCGGAGAAGCCGACGTTCTTGATGCCGACCGCGTAGCCGACACCGCGGACGACGCCCTCGCCGTGGGTGGTGTTGGACAGGCCGCCCGGCAGTGCGCGGACGTCCGCGCCCTCGCCGGCGGTCTCCCACTGCCGCTCCGGCGGCAGCGGGCGGGCCTTGACCCGGCGCAGCAGCTCGGCGACCGGGGCCGGGGAGTCCACGACCTGGCCGGTGGGCATGATCGTGCCCTGCTCCATGGCGTTCAGCTGGCGGAACTCGACCGGGTCCATGCCCAGCTTCGCCGCGAGCTTGTCCATCTGGGCCTCGTAGGCGAAGCAGGCCTGGACGGCGCCGAAGCCGCGCATGGCGCCGCAGGGCGGGTTGTTCGTGTAGAGCGCGATCGCCTCGATGTCGACGTCGTCGATGACGTACGGGCCGACGGAGAGGGAGGACGCGTTGCCGACGACGGCCGGGGAGGCCGAGGCGTAGGCGCCGCCGTCCAGGACGATCTTGCACTTCATGTGCGTGATCTTGCCGTCCTTGGTGGCGCCGTGCTCGTACCAGAGCTTCGCCGGGTGGCGGTGCACGTGGCCGAAGAAGGACTCGAACCGGTTGTAGACGATCTTGACCGGCTTGTTCGTGGCCAGGGCCAGGAGGCAGGCGTGGATCTGCATCGAGATGTCCTCGCGGCCGCCGAAGGCACCGCCGACGCCGGAGAGCGTCATGCGCACCTTCTCCTCGGGCAGGCCGAGGACGGGGGCGATCTGCTTGAGGTCCGAGTGCAGCCACTGGGTGGCGACGTAGAGGTCGACGCCGCCGTCCTCGGAGGGCACGGCGAGGCCGGACTCCGGGCCGAGGAAGGCCTGGTCCTGCATGCCGAAGGTGTACTCGCCCTCGACGATCACGTCGGCGCGCTTGCGCGCCTCCTCCACGTTGCCGCGGATGATCGGCTGGCGGTGCACGATGTTCGGGTGCGGGACGTGACCGGCGTGGTGGTCGTCGCGGCCCGGGTGGATCAGCGGCGCGTCGGCGGCGAGGGCGGAGGCCTCGTCCGTGACGAGCGGCAGCTCCTTGTAGTCGATCTTGATCTTGGCGGCCGCGCGGCGGGCGGTCTCCGGGTGGTCGGCGGCCACGAGGGCGACCGGCTCACCGTGGTGGCGTACCCGGCCGTTGGCGAGGACCGGGGTGTCCTGGATCTCCAGGCCGTAGTTCTTCATCTCGGCCGGCAGGTCGTCGTACGTCAGCACCGAGTAGACGCCCGGCATGGCCAGGGCCTCGGAGATGTCGATGGAGACGATCTCGGCGTGGGCGACGGTGCTGCGCAGGGTCTGGCCCCACAGCATGTCCTCGTGCCACATGTCCGAGGAGTACGCGAACTCGCCGGTGACCTTGAGGGTGCCGTCCGGGCGGAGCGTGGACTCGCCGATGCCGCCCTTGGTGTGCTTCTGGGTGACGTTCGTCGGCGTACCGGCGGGCACGGTGCGGGTGTTCTGAGCCATGATCAGACCGCCTCTCCCTGACGGGCGGCCGCCAGGCGGACCGCGTCGAGGATCTTCTCGTAGCCCGTGCAGCGGCACAGGTTGCCGGACAGGGCCTCACGGATGTCCTGGTCGGACGGGTCGGCGTTCTGCTCCAGGAGGGCGTCGGCCTGGACCAGCAGACCCGGGGTGCAGAAACCGCACTGGACCGCGCCGGCGTCGATGAACGCCTGCTGGATGTTGGAGAGCTCCACGCCCTCACCGGTCTGGGAGTCGGTGCCCTTGGCGGACCACTGCTTGGCCTCGTCGGTGGACACGCCCTTGCCGCCGCCGCACGCGCCGGTGCCGCAGGAGTGGCCGTGCTCCTCGCGCTGCTTGGCGAAGTCGGCCAGGCCCTCGACGGTCACGACGTCGCGGCCCTCGACCTGACCGGCCGCGACCAGACAGGAACAGACCGGCACGCCGTCGAGGCGGACGGTGCAGGAACCGCACTCGCCCTGCTCACAGGCGTTCTTCGAGCCCGGCAGGCCCAGGCGCTCACGCAGGACGTAGAGGAGGGACTCGCCCTCCCAGACGTCGTCGGCTTCCTGCGGACGACCGTTGACAGTGAAATTGACGCGCATGCTTACGCAGCCCCTTCAAGCGAGCGGCCGTTGGTGCCGCGGTACTGCTCCCACGTCCAGACGAGCTGGCGGCGAGCCAGGATGCCGACCGCGTGACGGCGGTACTTCGCCGTGCCACGGACGTCGTCGATCGGGTTGCACGCGGCGGAGGCGAGCTCACCGAACTGCTTGGCGATCGACGGGGTGATGACCTTGCCGTTGTCCCAGAAACCGCCCTCTTCGAGCGCGGCGTTCAGGAACTCCTCGGCGGCCTTGGCCCGGACCGGGGTCGGGGCGGCCGAGCCGATGCCCGTGCGCACGGTGCGGGTGTCGGGGTGCAGGGCGAGGCCGAAACCGCAGACGGCGATGACCATCGCGTTGCGGGTGCCGACCTTCGAGTACTGCTGGGGGCCCGTGGCGTTCTTGATGTGGACCGTCTTGATGAGCTCGTCGGCCGCGAGCGCGTTGCGCTTCACGCCGGTGTAGAACTCGTCGATCGGGATGAGCCGGGAGCCGCGTACGGACTCGACCTCGACCTCGCAGCCGGCGGCGAGGAGGGCGGGGTGGGAGTCACCGGCGGGCGAGGCGCAACCGAGGTTGCCGCCGACACCGCCGCGGTTGCGGATCTGCGGGGACGCGACCGTGTGCGAGGCGAGCGCGAGACCCGGCAGCGTACCGCGCAGGTTCTCCATGATCTGGGTGTACGGGACGGAGGCGCCGAGCTTGGTGACCTCCTCGCCTACCTCCCACTCCCGCAGCAGTTCGATGCGGTTGAGGTCGAGGAGGTACTCCGGACGGCGGTGGTCGAAGTTGATCTCGACCATGATGTCGGTGCCACCCGCAATCGGCACAGCTGTGGGGTACTCGGCCTTAGCGGCGAGCGCCTCCTCCCAGCTGGCGGGGCGAAGGAAGTCCATCTGCGGCTCTCTTCTTCTTCATCGTGTCGTTCACTTCAAGCCAGGAGGCCCCAGGGGCCCTCGACTGGTCGTTCACGTGCTGTTAACGCGGTGTGGAGCCAGTACACAAGCCACGCGTCCCCGCGGTGCAGTCACCGAAACCATGAAGGAGTTGGCTGACGGCCTCCCTCGTCTTGTAGATTCGTATGAAAGGCAGGATGCGACGACCTGCCCGATTTCCAACGGCAACATTCGAGACAGATCGGCGGCGACACCATGCGGCTGCGCGCACTGCTGGAAACCGAGGCGCTGGGGCTGCGGCTGCTGGGCGGCGAGGAAGAACTCGACCGGACGGTCCGCGGCGTCATGACGACCGACCTGAGGGATCCCAGCCGATACCTCACGGGAGGCGAACTCGTCCTTACCGGCCTGGCCTGGCGAAGAAATTCAGCCGACTCCGAGCCGTTCGTACGAATCCTTGCGAGCGCGGGAGTGGCGGGGCTCGCGGCGGGCGAGGCCGAGCTCGGGGACATCCCCGATGATCTGGTCTCGGCCTGCCGGCGCAACCGGCTGCCGCTGTTCGCTGTGAACGAAGACGTTGCATTCGCCACGATCACCGAGTACGTGGTGCGGCAGGTCTCCGGGGAGCGCGCAGGCGATCTCGCCGCCGTCGTGGACCGCCACCGCCGGCTGATGACCTCGGGTCCCGCGGGCGGGGGGCCGGACGTGGTGCTCGATCTCCTCACCACCGACCTCGATCTGCGCGCCTGGGTGCTGTCCCCCACGGGCCGGCAGATCGCCGGGGCGGGTGAACCCCTGGCACCGGGCGTCTGCGCGGCCCTGGCCGGGGAACACCTGGCGGCGGTCCGCACCGGGCGCAGGGGCCCGCACCGGATCTCCATCCAGGGTATGACCTACTCCCTGTTCCCGATCAGGGGCGCGGGGCGCGGCCCGGGCGCTCCCGGCGCCCGTGACGTGCGCGAGAGCGTGCTCTCCGACTGGCTGCTCGCCGTGGAGGCGGACGCCGGCGACTGGCCCGCCGAGCGGCTCGACCTGTTGCAGGGCGTGACGCAGCTGATCGCGGTCGAACGGGACCGGCGCGACGCGGCCCGTACGGTGCGCCGCCGGCTGGCGCAGGAGGTGCTGGAGCTGGTCCAGACGGGTGCGGCCCCGGCCGAGATCGCCGCCCGCCTGCGGGTGGCGGCCCCCGTGCTGGTGCCCGGACTGGGCACCGCCCCGCACTGGCAGGTCGTCGTGGCGCGCGTGGACTGGGAAGGCGGGGACATCCCGGGCGGCCCGGTCGCCCAGTCGCTGCTGGAGGAGATCCTGGTCGACCCGTCGGTCTCGGGCCCCGAGCCCTCCGACCGGATCGCGGTGGCCCACACGGGTGACGAGGCCATCGCACTGGTGCCGCTGCCCGTGGCTCCCGGGGACGCCGGCGACGAGAAGGGGCCGGACTCCGCCCTGCACGCCGACGAGCTGCTCACCTCCGTACGGGACCCGCTCCAGGCGGGCCTGGACGGCGACGGCCGGCTCACCCTGGGCGTCAGCGCGGCCGTGCACTCCGCCGAGGGGCTGCGCGGCGCGCTGGAGGAGGCCCGGCACGCCCGCCGGGTCGCCGCGGCCCGCCCGGGCCGGGTCTGCGCCGCCGGCCACCACGAGCTGGCCTCGCACGTGCTGCTGCTGCCGTTCGTGCCGGACGACGTGCGCCGGGCCTTCACGGCGCGGCTGCTGGACCCGCTGCGGGACTACGACCGGCGCCACCGGGCGGAACTGATCCCCACCCTCGAAGCGTTCCTGGACTGCGACGGCTCCTGGACGCGGTGCGCCACGCGGCTGCACCTGCACGTCAACACGCTGCGCTACCGGGTCGGGCGAATCGAGCAGTTGACGGGCCGTGACCTGTCCCGCCTGGAGGACAAGCTGGACTTCTTCCTGGCACTGCGGATGAGCTGAGCAGATCCGGCCAGGGGACGGCGGGGGGCGGCCGAGGGGCGCCTGACGCGGCATCCGGACTTTGTGAAAGAGTTCACCCGACCCCTTGGCCGGAGCATCCGATCCGTGCTCTCATTTCGCCCCAGGGCTCGACGACGTGCTGCTTGGCTGCTTTGGGGAGGGCAATGTGGCGGACACCGCCATGTCCGGTGCCGGAACGAGCGGGGGAGACGACCCCCTCCAGCGGGCGATATGGCGGCTGCGCTCGCGCGGCTGTTGGACCGACGCGGCGGCCCTGCTGACGCCGCACGCGGACCGGGCCGACGCGGCTGTGCAGCGGACCGCCCTGCTGGTGGAGCGCTGCCTGTTCACCGGCCAGGGCTGGGCGGAGGCGGAGGACGCCCTGCGGGTCGCGGAGGCGGTGGCCGTCGAGGACGACGAGCGGGGGGCCGCCGCCTGCGAGCGGGGCCAGCTGGCCTACGCCGCCACCGTGCTCGGCGTACGCGACCGCGCGGACGAGGCCCGCTCGGCGCTCGGCCGGGCGGCCGCCCTGCTCTCCCCCGGTTCCCGCACCCGCCCCCTGCTGGACTTCCGCCGGGGCCTGGTGGCGGAGCACCTCGCGGACGCGCCGCAGTCGGCCCGCCCGGCCTACCGGCGCGCCCACGCCGGGGCCGCGGCCCACGGGGACTCCCTGCTGCTGTCCTCCACCTGGCGGCACCTGGCGGCGCTGGCCCTGCGCGACGGCGACGTGGCGGAGGCCCGCAAGGGCTTCGCCGAGTCCCTGCGCATCCGGGAGGAGCTGGGCTTCCTGATCGGTACGGCTCCGGCGCTGGCGGCCCTGGCCGAGGCCGAGGAGGAGCCGGAGGCCGGCCGCCTGCGGGCCGAGGCCCGACGCCTGTTCCACCTGCTGGGCGGCATCCCGACCTGGCTGGCCGACCAGCTCCACCCGACCCCGGCCACCTGACCGGCCCCGGGCCTTGCCCGGGACCCGGGTGGGTCAGGCGGGGGCGCCGGTGAAGTGTTCGCGCACCAGGGACTCGACCACCGGCAGGTCACCGGCGATCAGCGCCTCCAGCAGGGCCGAGTGCTCCGCCGCGTCGGCGACCAGATCGGCCCGGCGCACCCGGGGCGCACCCGGCAGGGGCCACTGGGCACGGCGGTGGAGTTCCTCGGCCACCTGCACCAGCTGCTCGTTCCCGGCCAGGGCCAGCACCTCGCGGTGGAAGGCGCGGTCCGCGTCCGCGTAGCCGGGGACGTCCCCGGCCGCCGCCGCCTCGGCCGTGGCCGCGGCCGCCGGGCGCAGCGCCGACCAGGCCTGCGCCGGGAGCGTACGGGCCAGCCGCAGCATCACCGGCACCTCCAGCAGCGCCCGGACCTCGGCCAGCTCCGCCAGGGACCGCGGGGTGCGGGTCAGCACGCGGAAGCCGCGGTTCGGGAGGCATTCCACGGCCCCCTCCAGCGCCAGCTGCTGCATGGCCTCGCGCACGGGCGTCGCGGAGACCCCGAAGCGCTCGCCCAACGCGGGGCCGGAGTAGATCTCGCCCGGGACGAGCTCCCCGTCGACGAGGGCGGCGCGCAGCGCGTCGAGGACCTGCCGGCGCACCGAATGGCGCAGCACCTTCTGGGTCGGGATCAGCGCCGACACCCCGGCCGGGGCCGCTTCGCGCACTCGGTCCTCCTGTGGCTGGGTTCGACCTGCCGAGGATAGCGGCCCCCACCCGCCCGGGGCCGTGGCCTGGGTCTCGCCGCGTGCGGCGCTGCGGCGGGGCCGCCGCAACCACCCCGTCCCGCCGAGCCTCCTTCGGCCCGTGCCCCCGGGGGTCCGTGTACCCAAGGGCCCGGGGGCCCGGGGGCCCGTGTGCCCGGGAGCCCTGTGCCCGGGCCCATGTGCCAGGAGCCCGTATGCCCGGAGCTCGTATGCCTGGGCACGCATGCCCCGAGCGCCCTGTGTCCACGGGCCCTGTGCCAGGAGCCCGTTGTGCCGCGGCATGTGCCCAGGGCCCGCGTGCCCGGGAGCCCTGCGCCCGGCGCGGGTGCGCCCGGGGTCCGTACGCCCAGGGCCCGTACGCCCACGGCCCGTGTGCCCGGGAGCCCTGTGCCCGGGGGCCGGTATGCCAGAGTCCGTGCGCCGGGGCCCGGATGCCCAGAGCCGTGTGCCCGGGGGCCGTGTGTCTGGGGGCCCGTGTGCCCGGGAGCCCTGTGCCTGGGGGTTCGTGCCCAGGGGCCCGTGCGCCGGGGCCTGTAGGCCCGAGCCCGTGTGCCCGGTGTGTCCAGGAGCCAGTGTCGGGGCCGGTTACGCCGGAGCGCCCTGTGCGCGGGGGCCGGCATGGCCGGGAGCCGTGCCCCGGGGGCCGTATGGCCAGAAGCCCGTGCACTCAGGAGCCCGTGCGCGGCTTCGACTACGCCCGAGCGCCAGGTGCGCGGCGGCCGGTATGGCCGGGGGCCCGTGTGCCCGGGGGGCCTTATGGCCGACGGCCCGTGTACCCAGAAGCCGTGCGCCGGGGCCCATGTGCCCAGGGCCCGTGTGCCCGCCCGGGAGCCCGTGTGCCCGGAGACCGTGCGCCCGGGGGCCCGTGTAACCGGGCGTCCTGTGCCCGAGGCCCCGTGCGCTCAGGAGCCCGTGTGCGCGGGGGCTCGGATGCCCGGCCCCTGTGCCCGGGGGCCCGTGTGCCCGAGCGCCCTGTGTCCGGGGGCACGGGTGCCCGCATGGCCGGGGCCCGTACGCCTGCGGCCCGTGTGCCGCGGGCCAGGGAGCCCCTGTTCCCTGGCGCCCGTTATGGCCGAGGACGCATGGCCTGGAGCTCGTACGCCCCAGGAGCCCGTATGCCTGGGAGCCCTGTTCCCAGCTTCCTGTGGCCGGGCGCCCGTGCGCCCACGAGCCGTACGGGCGCCCGTGTGGCCGGGGGCCCCAGCGCCCGTGGGCCGAATGCGCGAGCGCGCGTGTGGCCCGGGAGCCCGTGCGCCCACGAGCCGTATGCGCGGGCGCCCGTGCGTCCCGGGCCTGAGGGCCCGTGTGCCCAGGACCCCGTGCGCCGCGGCCCATGTGCCCAGGCCCTGTGCCCCGGGCGGCTGTGTGGCCGGGAGCCCGTGTGCCCCAGGCCGGGGGGCCGGGGTGCGTCGGCGCGTCGGTCAGGGGGACTCGGGCAGGAGGGCGGGCCGGCGCGGGGCGCCTCAGCCGGGCCCGGGGCGCTGCCCGGCGCGGCCGGCGCGGGGTGCCTCGGCCGGGGCGGGGGCGGTGCCCGGCGCGGTCGGCCCGTCCTGCCCGGGGGCGCCGGGCGGATGGCCATGGCGCGCGGCCCCCGGCGGCGTACGGCCGGCCACCCGGGACCGGGACTGCTCCGGCCGGCCCCCGGACGCCCGGCGGCCGCCGGGCGGAACGCATCGCCGGCACCACGCCCCGGCCGCCTGAACCACCCGTCAGGCTGACCGTAATCGAACGCAACTCGCGGCACACGCAAGGCAGTTCGAAGTACAACACCCTATCCGGCGGGCCGGACCCCTCGAAGGCGTCCACTTGGCCCGAAACCCGCGTGCCGGGCCGATCCACTGCGCCACCATGGCACCCGGAAGGCCGCAGACGCGAGGCAGAGGCAAGGGACATCCGCATGAGACTGACCGACATATCGCTGGACTGGCTGCTGCCCGGCAGCCTGTTGATCCTGGGCGTACTTGCGGCAGTTGCGGTACTGGCCCGGGGCAAGCGCGAGGGCGACAAGGCGGCCGCGGACGACACCTGGGAGCGCAGCGAGGAGCGGCGGCGGCGCAAGGAGGCCGTGTACGGAACCGCCTCCTACGTCCTGCTGTTCTGCTGCGCGGCGGTGGCCGCCGCGCTCTCCTTCCACGGGCTGGTCGGCTTCGGCCGGCAGAACCTGAACCTCTCCGGCGGCTGGGAGTACCTGGTCCCCTTCGGCCTCGACGGCGCCGCGATGTTCTGCTCCGTGCTCGCCGTCCGCGAGGCGAGCCACGGCGACGCGGCCCTCGGCTCGCGGATGCTGGTCTGGCTGTTCGCCGGTGCGGCCGCCTGGTTCAACTGGGTGCACGCCCCGCGCGGCATGGGCCACGACGGCGCCCCGCAGTTCTTCGCCGGGATGTCCCTGTCGGCGGCGGTCCTCTTCGACCGGGCCCTCAAGCAGACCCGCCGGGCCGCCCTGCGCGAACAGGGGCTGATCCCCAGGCCCCTGCCCCAGATCCGGATGGTCCGCTGGCTGCGGGCCCCCCGGGAGACCTTCGGCGCATGGTCGCTCATGCTGCTGGAGGGGGTCCGCACGCTCGACGAGGCCGTCGACGAGGTACGGGAGGACAAGCGGGAGAAGGAGCAGGACCGCCACCGCCGGCGCGAGCAGCACCGCCTGGACCGCGCCCACATCAAGGCGCTGGGCCGGCAGCACCGGGCCTTCGGCCGTCCCCGCGCCCGCCAGGTCGACATGCCGGGGCTCGCTCCCGGGACGGGCTCCGCGCCGGTCGGCGCGGAGCCGGCCATAGCGGAACCGGGACAGCTGCCCGCACCGCGCCGCCGGCCCTCCCTCCAGGCCGTGAGCACGGCGGAGGTCGCCGAGGGGAGCGGCCCCCGGACGGTGGACCTCACCGCCGAGGACGACACCCAGACGATCCCCCGGCTCGACTCCCTGGAGCGCAAACTCAAGGACCTTGAGCAGCAGTTCGGCTGACCGCTGCTGCGCTCACGGGGGAGGGGCCGCCCGGGCCGGGCGGCCCCTCCCCCGTGAGCGGCGATGTCGCTCCCTGCGCCTCGTCCCGACGCCCCGTCCCTACGCCTCGTCGTGGATCGACTCGAAGGCGCCGTCCAGTTCGAACCACACCACCTTGCCGCCGGGCTGGGCCACCGCGTCCACCCCCCAGGCGTCCGCGAGCGCCTGCACCAGCACCAGCCCCCGGCCGTGCGTACCGTCGTCGGCGGTCGGTACGTACGGGCGGGGCCGGCGCGATGCGTGGTCCCGGACCTCCACCCGCAGGCGGGTCGGTTCGAGCCGCGCGGACACCTCGGCACCCTGGTCGGTATGGACGAGGGCGTTGGTGACGAGCTCGGTGGTCAGCAGCTCCGCCACCTCGGCGGTGTCTTCCCTGCAACGGTGGCGCATCAACTCCCTCAGCGCCCGGCGGACCTCGCCCACTCCCTTCAGATCCGCCCGGCGCAGGCTGCGGGTGATCTCCAGCGCGTCCACCGCTCCCCCGTCCTCGACGGACGGTTCGCGCGCCACGGGCCGCCCTCTCCTCCACTGCTTCCCGGTCCTCGCCCCCACCGGCACGACGATGTACCTCCCCCGTGTTGCCTGATCTCGAACTGGTCTACGGGATGCATGCCCGCCGAGGGAATCCGCACTCCTGCGGACTCAGGGACGGGGTACGTTGCGGAGATTGGATCGAGCCATCTGGATCATGCGGCCCACCCCGCCGTCCAGCACGATCTTGCTGGCGGACAGTGCGAAACCGGTCACCATTTCCGCGCTGATCCTGGGCGGAATCGACAAGGCATTGGGATCGGTCACCACATCGACCAAAGCAGGCCCCTCGTGCCGGAATGCGTCCTTCAAAGCCCCTGCGAGCTGCTTGGGCTTCTCCACCCTCACCCCGTACGCCCCCGCCGCGCGGGCGATGGCCGAGAAATCCGGGTTCCGATACGTGGTTCCGTACGAGGGCAGGCCGGAAACCAGCATTTCCAACTCGACCATTCCGAGCGATGAGTTGTTGAACAGGACCACTTTGACGGGCAAGTCGTACTGCACCAGGGTGAGGAAATCTCCCATCAGCATGGAGAAACCGCCATCGCCCGACATGGAGACCACTTGACGGCGCCGGTCGGTGAACTGTGCGCCGATGGCCTGCGGCAGGGCGTTGGCCATGGATCCATGGCTGAAGGAGCCGATGATGCGGCGTCTGCCGTTCGGCGAAAGATAGCGTGCCGCCCACACGTTGCACATGCCGGTGTCGACGGTGAACACCGCGTCCTCGTCAGCGAGTTCGTCGAGGACCGAGGCCACGTACTCGGGGTGGATCGGCGTGTGCTTCTCCACCTTGCGGGTGTACGCCTTCACCACCCCCTCCAGCGCGTCGGCGTGCTTCTTGAGCATCCGGTCCAGGAAGCGCCGGTCCGTCTTGGTGCGCACCCGGCCGTTCAGGGCGCGCAGGGTCTCCCGTACGTCGCCCCAGACGGCGAGGTCCAGCTGCGAGCGGCGGCCCAGGTGTTCGGGCCGGATGTCCACCTGGACGATCTTCACGTCGTCGGGCAGGAAGGCGTTGTACGGGAAGTCCGTGCCGAGCAGGATCAGCAGGTCGCACTCGTGGGTGGCCTCGTAGGCGGCGCCGTAGCCGAGCAGCCCGCTCATCCCGACGTCGTACGGATTGTCGTACTGGATCCATTCCTTGCCGCGCAGGGCGTGCCCGACCGGCGCCTTGACCCGGCCGGCGAACTCCATGACCTCGGCGTGCGCCCCGGCGGTGCCGCTGCCGCAGAACAGCGTGACCCGGTCGGCCTCGTCGACGAGCCGGACCAGCTTCTCGATCTCCGTGTCGCCGGGCCGTACCGTCGGCCGCGAGGTGACCAGGGCGTGCTCCACCGCCTTCTCGGGGGCGGGCTGGGAGGCGATGTCCCCCGGCAGCGCCACCACGCTGACCCCGCTGCGGCCGACGGCGTGCTGGACGGCGGTCTGCAGCAGCCGGGGCATCTGCTTCGGATTGGAGATCAGCTCGCTGTAGTGGCTGCACTCGCGGAACAGCTGGTCGGGGTGGGTCTCCTGGAAGTAGGCGAGGCCGATCTCGCTGGAGGGGATGTGCGAGGCGAGGGCGAGGACCGGGGCCATCGAGCGGTGGGCGTCGTACAGGCCGTTGACGAGGTGCAGGTTGCCGGGGCCGCAGGAGCCGGCGCAGGCGGCGAGCCGGCCGGTGATCTGGGCCTCGGCTCCGGCGGCGAAGGCGGCGCTCTCCTCGTGCCGGACCTGGATCCACTCGATGTCACCCGTCCGGCGGATGGCGTCGACGACGGGGTTCAGACTGTCGCCGACGACTCCGTACATGCGGCGTACGCCCGCCCGGACGAGGATGTCGACGAACTGCTCCGCCACGTTCTGTCTGGCCATGGAGGGGCGCCCTTTCCCTGGGGTCGGCTCGGCTCGCCTTCGCGGTGCGCCTTCCATCCATGCACGTTCCGTGCGGTTACGCCTCCCAGACCGCGGCGGCCGTCCGGTCGTCGGCGTAACCCTTGAGGCGGAGCTGGGTGTCGGCGAGGAAGGCCGCCAGGCCGGGCGGTTCCGGGTCCGACCAGCGGGCCGCGAGTTCGGCCGGAAGCAGTTCCTCCTCGCGCAGCGGGCCGGCGAGGCCGCGGGAGCAGAGCAGCAGGATGTCGCCGGGTCGGGCCACGGCCGCGCGGAAGCGGAAGCCTTCGTGCGGCGCCTCGTCGGGCTCCAGGTCCTCCCAGTGGCCCGACCTCAGGCGGAACAGCCCGCCCGCGCCGGCGCCGAAGCAGACCCGGGTCCGGCATTCCGGGTCGACGGGCAGCAGCACTCCGCGGAGCCCGGCGGTGTACGCCTCCTCCTCAAGGCCGAGCTCCGCGGCGCGGGCCCGGAGCCGGCCGTAGCCGCGGTCGGTGAGCCGCTGGAGCCCCGAGCGCAGGGCGTCGCGCCGTCCGGCGCGGATGTCCTCGGCCAGCCGCTCCTGGCTGCGGCCGACCGCCGCCGCGATCCAGCGGCACAGGCCGGCGGCGGCCTCCGCGGCGCCTGCGGCGGCCCGGTCACCGCCCGCGAGGGCCACCAGGACCAGGGCGTCGTCGCCGGTCCCGAAGCGGGCGGTCAGGAGGAAGTCCCGGCGGGGCTCGCCGCGGAACCGGGCGGAGTCCCCGCGCACGGAGGCGGCCCGCAGGGTGTACGAGCCGTGGCGGGCGCCCTCCAGGACGGTGTCGGGGACCAGGGCGTCGAGCCCGCCGGGGTCGGCGAGGGGCAGCGCGCCGGGTTCGGCGGCGTAGGTGGGTGCCCGGTCCCCGAGGTGGTGCACCTCGGGCCGCCCCTCGGCGTGGGCCGCCGCCGGCCCCGGGCGGTCCTCCGCCGCGGCGGGGCCGGGGGCGGGGTCCGGCACCGGCGCGGCGGGCGGCGGGGTGGCGGGGGCCCGCCGCCCGTCCGCCGCGGGCGGCACGGTCACGTGCCCCAGCCCGTACCCGGTGCTCCCGGGCCCCCGCGGGTCGGCGGGCCCAGCGACCGGCGACCCGGCTGAGGTGCCCGGCAGGCCGGTTGCCGAGGGCGCAACGGGCGCCGGCGGACCGGGCGGCGGCGCCGGGGGCGCGGGCGGCGCGGTGGGACCCGGCAGGCCGCCCTCGGCGGGCGGTACCGGGACGGGTGGCGCCACGGGCGCGGGCGGCGCGCCCCCGGGCGGAGCCGCAGGGCCGGGCACGCCGGCCGGGAGCGCCGGGCCGGGCGGCGCCGGGGGCACGTGCGGCGCAGCCGTGGGCGGGAGGCCGGGTGCGGGATGCTGCGGTTCGCGGCGGGGGCCCGGGAGGACGGCGTGCGGCGGCGCGGCCGGCTCCGGCGGGGCGGCCGTGGGGGGCGGGGGGACGCCCGGCGGGGTCGTGAGGACCGCCGCCGAGTGGAACCGGCTCTCCAGCGTGTCCCCCGGGTCCGGACCCGGTCCCGCGTCCGGGTCCTCGTACAGCTTCTGCCACCAGTCGTCCGCGCCCTGCTGACTCATGCGCCTATTCTCGGCCCGCCGGTGCGGCAGAAAACGCCGAATACGCGAAAAAGGGTCCACCGGGCCGCCGCCCGGTGGACCCCTTCCGCATCTCTCGTACGACCTGACGTCTGTCGTACGCGCGCACGACCCGTCCGGGTGAGGGCAGCGCCGTTCGCGTCGGCCGTCCCGCCCGCGCAGGGGCGGCGGCCGGTCACACCTTGTCAGAGGGCCGGGGGGTACGGCGATGATGTCCGCGGCGGGTTTGCGCCGTGGCCGCTTCCCGCCAGGAACGGTCGGAGAGGGTGGGGTGGACGGGTTGCTGGGTGCGATAGGCCTGGACGAGGGCCAGGAGTCGGCGTACCGCGCGCTGGTGGCGATGGGGGCGGCGGAGGTGCCGGACCTCGCCCACCGGCTGGCGCTGCCGGTACCGCAGACCGAGCGGGCCCTGCGGCACCTGGAGCGGCACGGCCTGGCGGCCCAGTCCACGGCCCGGCCGGGACGCTGGGTGGCGGCCCCGCCGACGGTGGCGCTGGGCGCCCTGCTGACGCAGCAGCGGCACGAGCTGGAGCAGGCGGAGCTGGCCGCGGCGCTGCTGGCCCGGGAGTACCGGGCCGAGGCCACCGAGCCCGCGGTGCACGACCTGGTGGAGGTGGTGACCGGTGCGAGCGCGGTCGCGCACCGCTTCCACCAGCTCCAGCTGGGCGCGGCCGAGGAGGTGTGCGCACTGGTCAGCAGCCGGCCGCAGGTGGTGACGGGGATGGAGAACGAGGCGGAGGAACAGGCCGCCGTACGGGGCGTGGCGTACCGGGTGGTGATCGAACGGGAGGTGCTGTCCCTGCCGACCGGGATCCGCGAGGCGTCGACGGCGCTGGCCCGGGGCGAACAGGTCCGGGTCACGGGGCAGGTCCCCACCCGGCTGGTGATCGCGGACCGCTCGCTGGCACTGGTGCCGCTGACGGGTCCGGGGGCGGAGCCTGCGGCGCTGGTGGTGCACGCCTCGGGCCTGATGGAGTCGCTGACGGGGCTGTTCGAGGCGGTGTGGCGGGAGGCGCTGCCGCTGCGGCTGGGGGCCTCGGGGGCGCCGCAGGAGTCGGGCGGCGTGCCGGACGCCACCGACATCGAGATCCTGACGCTGCTGCTCGCGGGGATGACGGACTCCAGCGTGGCCAAGCACCTGGAGCTGGGCCTGCGGACGGTGCAGCGGCGGGTCAAGAACCTGATGGACGTCGCCGGGGTCACGACGAGGCTCCAGCTCGGCTGGTACGCGTGTGAACGGGGCTGGGTGGCTCGGTAGCCCCTGGTCGGGCACGCTGAGCAGATGGATGTGCCTCAGCTGCTCCTGGTGGGGCTGGTGCTCCTGCTCGGGGTGCTCGGGGTGCTGGTTCCCGGTGTCCCGGGCACCTGGCTGGTGTGGGCCGGGGTGCTGTGGTGGGCACTGCACGAGCGGTCGGCGCTGGCGTGGTCCCTGCTGGTGTCGGTGACGGCGCTGCTGCTGGTGGTCCAGGTGATCGAGTGGCAGCTGCCGCCGCGGCGGCTGCGGGGCGTGGGGGTCACCCGCCGGATGGCGGTGTACGCGGGGTGCGGGGCCGTCCTGGGCTTCGTCCTCGTGCCGGTGCTGGGGGCCGTACCCGGGTTCGTGGGCGGCATCTACGTGTGCGAGCGGCTGCGGCTGGGCACCCACGGCGAGGCCCTGGCATCGGTGCGGGCGGTGATGCGGGCGGTGGGCACGAGCGTGCTCGTGGAGCTGCTGGCCTGCCTGATGGTGATGGGCGCCTGGGTCGGCGCGGTGCTGGTGAGTTGACGTGCGGCGCCGGGGCCCGGGGTCCTAGGGCCGCGGACCTGGGACCTGCCGGGCGTCCGTTCGGACTCGGGTCCGATGCGGGGGCCGGGGAGGGTTGAGAGGCTGGGGCGTATGACGCGGTTCGAGGGTTTCAGCGAGGCGGAACTGGCCTATCTGCGGTCGCAGCGGCTGGGAAGGCTGGCGACGGTGGACGCGCACGGGCAGCCGCAGGCCAATCCGGTGGGCTTCTTCCCGCAGCCGGACGGCACGGTCCTGGTGGGCGGGGCGGCCATGGGCACGACGAAGAAGTGGCGGAACCTGCAGGCCAATCCGCGGCTCGCGCTGGTCGTCGACGACCTGGTGAGCACCCGCCCGTGGCGCGTCCGCGGCATCGAGATCCGCGTGCTCACCCCGGAGGAGTCGACCTGGCTCTGGGTGGACACCGCCGCCGCCATCGCGGACCACGGCGAGGCGGACCTGCTGGCGCGCCACCTCG
>NZ_JBEXRC010000033.1:0-85875 GCF_040612915.1 Streptomyces sp. NPDC006326
CCGGCAGTCTGTTGTCTTTCCGGGGCGGGCCGGGCGGTCAAGGGTGGCCGAAGGCCATCGCGAAGCGACGCGAACGAAGAGAGCGCCCTTGACGGGTCGGCACGGCACGGAAGGACAGTGGACTGACGGGACGCCCCCGGAACTTCTCTGATGGCGGGTGCGGGTATCCCGACCCCCGAAGCCCCCGCCCCGCCTACCGCCCCCGCCCCGCCCCCGCCGTATCAGCTCAGGACGTCGTCCTGGTGGGTCAGGACCTGGTGCCAGGCGGCTTCGTGGCGGTCGCGGGCGGTCTCGTCGTAGAAGCCGGCATGGGTGAGGCGGAGGTGGGTGCCGATGGGGTGCGGGCCGAACTCGACGGTGACCACCGTCTCCGCCCCCGCCGTGCCGTCGCGACCGGTGACCCAGGTGAGTTCCACCAGCCGGCCCGGCTCCAGGCGCAGGAAGCGCCCGTAATGGGGGTGCCGGCCCCCGGGGGACTCCGTCTCGAAGAAGAACGGTGCGTTGACCTCGGGCCTCATGAGGACCGAGTCCGGTGCGGCGAACCAGCGGCCGAATCGCGCGGTCCACGCCGTGTACAACGTCTGCGCGTTCGCGATCATCGTGCGTTCGACGGTCAACCGGTGCGGGCGGTCCGACAGGTCGGGGATGCGGATCGGATCGGTGGTCATGGCGGCTCCCGGCTCGGTGCGTGACGCCAGCGTGGCCGTCACCCTAGTGGCCGGGGAGCTCCTCGGAGTGCCGGGACACCCGCTCCTGCCCGTCCTCGTACGACTGGAGTTCCCACAGGTTGCCCTCGGGGTCGCGGACATGGGCGGTGCGCAGCGTCGGCCCCCACTCGGGGCGGTCGGCCGGCGGGGCCGCGGGGGCGGCGCCGTGGGCCAGGCAGGCGGCGTAGGCCGTGTCCACGTCGGGGACGCGGCTGACCAGCATCGTGCGGTCGTCGGGGCCGGAAGCCGCGTCCGGGGTCGCCGCGGGGGTCATCGCCGTCCGGTCGAGCAGGGCCAGGACGCCCTGGTCGCCCACGTCCCAGGAGGCGTACGGGCCTTCGGCGGCGCCGCGGCTGCGGGTGGCGCCGAGGAGGGCGGGCAGCAGGGCGTCGTAGAAGCGGAAGGTCGCGTCGAAGCGGGCGGTCAGGAGGCGGGGGTGCAGGGCGTCCATGCGGCTCTCCTTCGGAAGGATTGGCAGGCCAAGATTAGTAGGTCTCAACCTAAGATGGGTGTCGACCTACAATAGGTCCATGACCTCCCCCGCCACACCCCGACTGGCCGCGCTCACGCCCTACTTGCTCTCCAGGGTGGGCAGGACGGCCCGCACCCTGGTCGCCGAACGGCTCGCCGCCCGCGGGCTGCGGCTGTGGGACATGGCGGTGCTCGCCGCCCTCGCCGACCACGGGCCGCAGGTGCAGCGCGAGCTCGCCGAGCGGCTCGACGTGCACCCGAGCGACATGGCGAAGGTGCTCGACGGCCTGGCCCGGATCGGCCGCGTCGAGCGCGAGCGCGACCCGGCGGACCGCCGCCGGGTGCGGGTGCGCATCGGCGAGCCCGGGTGTCGCCTCCTGGAGGAGCTGACCACGGAGACGGCGGCCGTACGCGACGAGCTGCTGGCGCCCCTGGACGAGGCCGAACGGGCCACGCTGCACGAGCTCCTGCTCCGCGTGCACCTGCACGGGGCGGGACGCTGACCCCCGGCCCCCGCCCGCCCGGGTCCGCCCGGTCCGCCCGGTCAGCCCCGGTCAGCCCTTGGGCAGGGCGCGCAGGCGGGCCGTTTCGTCCTCGTGCCGGCGCAGGGTCATGGCGATGCTGCCCGAGGCGTACTGGTGGACGCCGCCCGCCGCCAGGGGCACGGAGACCAGCAGCATGCCGAGCAGCTCGGCCCAGTCCCGCGCCCCCGCGCAGCGCTCGCCCTCGGCGTCGGCGTAGGAGACGCGGCCGGTGTCCCCGTCGTCGTAGAAGACGCGGGAGGCGCAGTCGGTGTCGTTGCGGCCGTATTCGATCGTGAACGGGACGAACAACTGGTAGGCGAGCCAGAGCCAGATGCCACTGGCCGCGAGGAGGAGTCCGAAGCCGAGGGTCCGCCGGCGCTCCGCCCGCGCCCGGAAAGCCGTCTCGTACGCCTCTTCCGTCTCGTACGCCTCTGTCGTCATGTCCGCCGAGGCTAGCAGCGTGTCCCACGGGCGGCCTTGGGCATACCGGCCCCCGTGCAGCCCGTGAGAACGGTCAAATCGGGGGAGTTCGGGGTCTTCCCGGCGCGCCGACAGGTCGTTCGTTCGTTCTGTCGTGGGGGACCGGTGAAGCCGAGACGAATGGTGTGCCACAACTGCCGGGGTGGCGGCGAGTCGCGCCCGAATACCTGATAGACAGTGAATATTCACGGCTCGACCCGCCGTATACGTTGCCGGCCGCCTTGGGGGGATCGCCGCACTGTGAAGCCGCTTCACCGTCACCTCGTCAACACCTCGCGCAAGGTCCTGTGCACGGCCGCGCTCGCGGCCAGCCTGACGACCGCCGCCGTGGTGACCAACACGTCCACCGCCGACGCGGGGGAGTCCGAGCCGACGCCGGACAGCCCGCAGGCCGCCGACCGCGGCGACGCCCGGCTCGACCTGCCCGACGCGGTCGCCGATCCGGCCGTGCCGCCCGCGGCCGGGGCAGCCGAGGGGGCCAGCGGCATACCCGGGACCGCCCTCGACGCGTACAAGCGCGCCCAGACCGCGGTGGCCGCCGCGCTGCCCGGCTGCCACCTCCCCTGGGAGCTGGTCGCGGGCATAGGCCGGGTCGAGTCCGTCCACGCCTCCGGCTACGGGCTGAAGGCCGACGGCTCCACCGAGAAGCCGATCCGCGGCCCGCGTCTGGACGGCAACGGCTTCGCCAAGATCATGGACACCGACAAGGGCGAGTGGGACGCGGACTCCGTCTACGACCGGGCCGTCGGCCCGATGCAGTTCATCCCCTCCACCTGGCTCACCTGGGGTGCCGACGGCAACGGCGACGGCAAGCGCGACCCGAACAACATCTACGACGCGGCGCTGGGCACCGGGCTCTACCTGTGTGCGGGCGACCGCGACCTCTCGGATCCGGCCAAGCTCGACAAGGCGATCCTCAGCTACAACGACTCGCGCGAGTACGTGAACACCGTGCTCGGCTACATGCGCCAGTACCAGAACGGCGCGGTGCAGGTGCCGAACCCGCCCGTCGGCAGCTACCCGACCCCGTCGACCCCGGTGCTTCCGACCCCGAGGCCGAACCCGCCGGCGCAGACGAAGCCCAGCTCGCCGAAGCCGACGCCCACGCCGACCCCGACGCCCACGCCGTCGAAGCCGGCCGAGCCGCAGAAGCCGAACCCGCCGGCCCCGCACCTGGAGAAGCTGGAGCTGCTCGGCGGCTCCGAGCTCACGGCGGAGTCCGGGGCCGCGGTCAGCGTCCCGCGGGTCAAGGCGGTGCTCAGCGACGGCAAGCCGGCCGCCAAGCTGAGCCTGCTGTTCGAGATCAAGGACGACACCACCGGCGGCACCGGCTTCGGGGCCGAGGGCAAGGACCACCTGGTGGTGGAGACCGACGGCGAGGGCGTCGCGGCGGTGGACGGCCTCAAGGCCGGCGCCAAGGCGGGCACCTTCACCCTGCGGATCGCGGGCTACGACACCACGGCCAAGGCCACGGCGAACCTCACCGGCACGGTCACGGCGAAGCCGCTCCCGGTCGCGGACAAGCTGACCCGGACCGACGCGGACGCGGCGAAGCCGCTGGAGCTCGCCGCCGGTGCCACCCTGACGGGCGTGCAGCTGACGGCCACGGCCCAGGGCAAGCCGGTGGAGGGGACGCGGGCCACCGCGGCCTTCGTCGTGCCGAATGCGACCGGCGACGGCTGGGTGCCGGTGGACCCGGCGAAGTCGAAGGGCCCGTACTTCAAGGGCAAGGACGGCGAGAAGCTGTTCACCCTGGACCTGGCCCCGACGGGAGCCGACGGCACCGTCGCACTGCCGGAGCTGTTCACCGCGGACGTCGCGCCGGGCACGTACCACCTGCGCGTGGTCACCAAGGAGAAGGTCGTCCTGATCCTGGACCTGAAGATCACCGCGCCCCCGGCGTAGCCGGCCCACGGGAAGGCGACGGCCCCCGCTGCGTGTTCCGAGAGGAACACGCAGCGGGGGCCGTCCCGTGAGCGCGCCGCGGCGCCGTCCGTCGCGAAAGCTGCGCACGGCGGACACAAGGCAGGAGCCCCGCAACCTCCGCTCGCACGGAGGAGGCAGGGCTCCTTGGGTACTGCTATCCAACCCGCGATGAGGTTGGCCCAGGCGACTAGGCCGGGGTGACGTTCTCCGCCTGCGGGCCCTTCGGACCCTGCGTGACGTCGAAGTTCACCGTCTGGTTCTCCTCCAGGGAGCGGAAGCCAGAGGCGTTGATCGCGGAGTAGTGGACGAAGACATCCGGGCCGCCGCCGTCCTGGGCGATGAAGCCGAAGCCCTTTTCAGCGTTGAACCACTTCACGGTTCCGGTAGCCATGAGCCCTCCTATGGGCCAAAGGGTCGCCCTGCTCCAGAACCTGCTAAGAAGTCTGAAAACTACAAAAGCCTGCGGGTCACATTCTCCGCAGGCCTCGTACTGCAAGGGAAACCAAACTGCAACTTGCGTCGAGCCTAGCACGCAGAGTGCGGCCGAGACCAGAGGGAAAGATCACGTCACTCGGACGTTTGAGGCCCGCCTGAAGGCTGACGGAGGCCCGGCGGCTAGTCTCGCGATGTGGATGTCTATCGCAGTCGCCCCCGCGTGGGTCACATTCAGTTCCTGAACTGCCTTCCCCTCTACTGGGGGCTGGCCAGAACCGGCACGCTGCTGGACCTGGAGCTGACCAAGGACACCCCCGAGAAGCTGAGCGAACGCCTCGTCGACGGGGAGCTGGACATCGCCCCCATCACCCTCGTGGAGTTCCTCCGCAACGCCGACCGGCTCGTCGCCTTCCCCGATCTCGCGGTCGGCTGCGACGGCCCCGTCATGTCCTGCGTGATCGTGTCGCAGGTGCCGCTGAGCCGGTTGGACGGCGCGCGGGTCGCGCTCGGCTCCACCTCGCGCACCTCCGTGCGCCTCGCCCAGCTGCTGCTTTCGGAGCAGTACGGGGTCCGGCCCGACTACTACACCTGCCCGCCCGACCTGGGCGTGATGATGCAGGAGGCGGACGCGGCCGTGCTGATCGGCGACGCCGCGCTGCGCGCCTCGCTCCACGACGCACCCCGGCTCGGCCTCGACGTGCACGACCTGGGGCTGATGTGGAAGGAGTGGACCGGACTGCCGTTCGTCTTCGCCGTCTGGGCCGCCCGCAAGGACTACCTCGACCGCGAGCCCGTCGTCGTGCACAAGGTCCACGAGGCCTTCCTCGCCTCCCGGGACCTGTCCCTGGAGGAGGTCGCCAAGGTCGCCGAGCAGGCGGCGCGCTGGGAGGCCTTCGACGCCGACCTGCTGCAGCGGTACTTCACCACGCTCGACTTCCGCTTCGGACCCGATCAGCTGGCCGGCGTACGGGAATTCGCGCGCCGCACGGGAGCGACGACGGGCTATCCCGCGGATGTCACCGTGGAGCTGCTGAAGGCCGCCGCGGAGCATCCGCTGCGCTGATATGACGTTTCCCGGGAATTGCCGATCTTTTCGCATTCCCGTCACCGGGGGAGAATCCCCGGGATCTTGACTCCGGGTGTTCCCGGAGGGTGCCGTCAGACCGGCGTGGGCAGGAGCCCGCCCCCGAACGGCACCCCACCCCCTAAGGTGCTGCTTGGCGTTCGCACAACCACGGGGGAGGCAACGCGATGCAGCCGCTCGAAGCGGACGAGCCGCGGACCATCGGCGCGTACCGGCTGCTCGGCCGGCTCGGCGCGGGCGGCATGGGGCGGGTCTACCTGGGCCGCAACGCGGGCGGGCGGACCGTCGCCGTCAAGATCGTGCACCCGCATTTCGCCGCCGACGAGGAGTTCCGGGCCCGCTTCCGCCGGGAGGTGGAGGCCGCGCGGCGGGTCGGCGGGGAGTGGACGGCGCCCGTACTGGACGCCGACCCTGAGGCGGCGGTGCCGTGGGTGGCCACCGGGTACGTCGCCGGGCCGTCCCTGGCCCGGGCCGTCGCGGCGCACGGCCCGCTGCCGCAGGCCTCCGTACGGGCCGTCGGCGAGGGGCTGGCCCGCGCCCTGGTGGCGGTGCACGGGCTGGGCCTGGTCCACCGGGACGTGAAGCCGTCGAACGTGATGCTCACCCTGGACGGGCCCCGGCTGATCGACTTCGGGATCGCCCGGGCCACCGACGGGACCGCCTCGCTGACCTCCACCGGGGTGTCGGTGGGCTCGCCCGGGTACATGTCGCCCGAGCAGATCCTCGGCAAGGGCGTCACCGGCGCGGCCGACGTGTTCTCGCTGGGCGCGGTCCTTGCCTTCGCTGCGACCGGGCAGCCGCCCTTCACCGGGGACAACTCGGCGACCCTGCTCTACAAGGTGGTCCACGAGCCGCCGGACCTCGACGAGGTCCCGGCGGGCGAGCTGCGCGAGCTGATCGCGGCCTGCCTCGCCAAGGCGCCCGCCGACCGGCCCGCGCCGCAGGACCTCGCGGCGGCGCTGGACGGGGCCCTGGCCGCCCCCGGCCGGCTCCCCGCCCCGCTGGTGGAGGAGGCCAGCCGCGCGGCGGTGGCCCTGCTCGACCTGGAGGCCGCCCCCGCCGGGGCGGCGCACGCCGCGTCCGGCCCGGTCCCCTTCCCGGCCTCCGGGAGCTTCGGGGCGCCGGACCCCTCGTACGGGCCCTCGTACGGCAGCGCGGGCACGGGCGCCCCGTACGCGCAGTACGGGCCCTACGGGCCGCCCACCGAGACCGCCGGAGCCGCGGTGCCGCAGCCGCGGACCGCCCCCGACCCGGGTCGCCAGGTCACCGTCCGCGCCGCCGGGCGCCGCCTCAGCTGCACGGTGGTCCTGGCCGCGGCGGCCGTGCTGGCCGTCCTGTCCGGCGGGATCTACGGGCTGGACCTGCTGCCCGGCACGGGCGGCGGCCGCGACCAGCACGCCTCGGACGGCGCCGCCCGGCCGCCCTCCGGATCCGGCTCGGCCGCGGCCACCGAACCGGCCCCGAGCGGCGGCACCGGCTCGGCCCCGCCCCGGGGCACCCGCCCCGACGTCCCGAAGGAACTGACCGGCACCTGGAAGGGCACGGTGACCACCGCCCGCGCGGGAGTGCCCAGCGAGTTCCAGATCACCATCAAAGGCGGCAAGGTGGGCGAGGTCGTCGCCCGGGACAAGTCGGTCCTCCCCCTCCTGGGCACCGACTGCAGCGGCGACTGGAAGCTCGCCTCCGCCACCGACCGCTCTCTCGTCCTGGACACGTCGGGCGGCCCCAACCCGGCGCCCGGCATCTGCTCCAACGGCTCCGCCGACGAGCGGTTCACCCTCAACACGAACGGGACACTCCACTACAAGTCAGGTGACGTGCCCGCCGGAAACCCCGAGGGCGACCTGACCCGCGTCCCGTGAGAGCCCCTTGGAATCCGGTGAGCGGGGCTGGCGTAGGCTGGATCGGTCCGGACCTCTTGACACACCGCCGAAAGGTGACGCACCGGTGACCGACCAGGCCGCTCTCCAGTCTGTCCTCGACCGCGCCGCCGCAGGGGGCCGCATCACCAAGGAAGAGGCGCTCGACCTCTACCGCCACGCCCCGTTGCACGCGCTCGGCCAGGCCGCCGACGCGGTGCGCCGCCGCCGCTACGCCGGCACCGAGCACATCGCGACGTACATCATCGAGCGCAACATCAACTACACCAACGTGTGTGTCACGGCGTGCAAGTTCTGCGCCTTCTACGCGGCCCCCAAGGACACGAAGAAGGGCTGGTCCCGCGACCTCGACGACATCCTGCGCCGCTGCGCGGAGACCGTGGAGCTCGGCGGCACGCAGATCATGTTCCAGGGCGGCCACCACCCGGACTACGGCGTGGAGTACTACGAGGAGCACTTCTCCGCCATCAAGAAGGCGTTCCCGCAGCTGGTCATCCACTCCCTCGGCGCTTCCGAGGTCGACCACATGGCGCGGATCTCGGGTGTGAGCGCCGAGGAGGCCATCCGCCGCATCCACGCCGCCGGTCTGGACTCCTTCGCCGGCGCCGGCGCCGAACTGCTGCCGGAGCGGCCGCGCAAGGCGATCGCGCCGCTCAAGGAGTCCGGCGAGCGCTGGCTGGAGATCATGGAGATCGCCCACAAGCTGGGCGTGGAATCCACCTCCACCATGCTGATGGGCACCGGCGAGACCAACGCCGAGCGCATCGAGCACATCGCGATGATCCGTGACACCCAGGACCGCACGGGCGGCTTCCGCGCCTTCATCCCGTACACGTACCAGCCCGAGAACAACCACCTCAAGGGCCGTACCCAGGCGACGGTCTTCGAGTACCTGCGGATGATCGCCATCGCGCGGCTGTTCCTCGACAACATCGCCCACATCCAGGGCTCCTGGCTGACCGTCGGCAAGGAGGCCGGCCAGCTGTCCCTGCACTACGGCGCGGACGACCTCGGCTCGATCATGCTGGAGGAGAACGTCGTCTCCTCCGCCGGAGCCAGGCACCGCTCGAACCGCCAGGAGATCATCGACCTGATCCGCAAGGCGGGCCGGGTCCCGGCGCAGCGCGCGACCACGTACGAGCACCTCCTCGTGCACGACGACCCGGCGAACGACCCGGTCGACGACCGCGTGGTCTCGCACATCTCCTCCACGGCCATCGAGGGCGGCACCGCGCACCCCGAGCTGAAGCTCATCTCCTCGAACTGACGCCCCCGTGCTGACGCTTCACACCGCCGACCTCCTCGTTCCCGGGCCGGGCCGGGCACCGCAGCCCGGCGGGGCGGTCCTCGTCGAGGGCGACCGGATCACCCTGGTGGGCCCGTACGAGGAGCTCGGCGCGGCCTGGCCGTACGCGCGGGTCCGCCGCTGGCCCGGGGTGCTGACCCCCGGGCTGCTGGTGCACGGGGCGGACGCGCTGCTGGAGCGGACGTACTACCCCGACGACCCGTACGAGGTCACCGAGCTCGGCAGCGAACCGATCAGCGGGGCCGAGGCGCTGGCCGGCCTGAAGATGACCGAGGCGCGCTGGGGCCACAGCGCCCGCCGGGCCACGCAGAAGCTGCTGGCGCGCGGGGTGGTGGCGGTGACCGGCCGGCTCACCGGCCCGGCGGTGCGGACGGCGGTGGTCCGCTCGGGCTTGGCCGTGCTGCCGCCGGCGTCCGGGTACCGGGGCGACGACGCTTCGCTGGACCCGTTCGCCGGGCGGGACGCGGCCGAGCAGGCCTTCCACGGGGTCCTGGAGCCGGCTGCCCCGGCCCGCTTCGCGGTGTTCGCGGTGGCGGACCCGGCGGAGCTGCTCGCCCAGGGCGCGACGACGTGCGTGGCCACCGTCATCGGGGGACGGCTGCTGCACCGCCGGCGCTGAAGGGGCCGGCCGGAGTGAC
This sequence comes from Streptomyces sp. NPDC006326, assembly GCF_040612915.1. Lineage (NCBI taxonomy): Bacteria > Bacillati > Actinomycetota > Actinomycetes > Kitasatosporales > Streptomycetaceae > Streptomyces > Streptomyces sp. NPDC006326. The sequence continues at coordinate 9,452 of NZ_JBEXRC010000033.1, forward strand.
GGGAGTGCCCCCGGCGCCCCGGGGCGGGGGCGCCTGCGAGAATGGCCCGGTATCAGCCCACCCGTACCGCACCTGAGGGGCCCACGCCAGTGACCCGCGCTTCCCTGGACAAGCAGCCGCACGAAGTCGCCTCCATGTTCGACGGTGTGGCGGCGAAGTACGACCTCACCAACGACGTCCTCTCCCTGGGTCAGGCCCGCCTGTGGCGCAAGGAGGTCGCCAAGGCGGTCGGCGCCCGCCCCGGCCACACGGTGCTGGACCTGGCCGCCGGGACCGCGACCTCCTCGCTGCCGTTCGCCGCGACCGGCGCGTACGTCGTCCCCTGCGATTTCTCCCTCGGCATGCTGCGGGAGGGCAAGAAGCGCCACGCGTGGCTGCCGCTGACCGCCGGTGACGCGACGAAGCTGCCGTTCCGCGACGAGGTCTTCGACACGGTGACGATCTCCTTCGGCCTGCGCAACGTGCAGGACACCGACGCCGCGCTGCGCGAGCTGTACCGGGTGACCAAGCCGGGCGGCCAGGTCGTCATCTGCGAGTTCTCGCAGCCCACCTGGGGCCCGCTGCGGACCGTGTACATGGAGTACCTGATGCGTGCGCTGCCGCCGGTGGCCCGCGCCGTGTCCTCCAACCCCGACGCGTACGTGTACCTCGCCGAGTCGATCCGCGCCTGGCCGGACCAGCCCGCACTGGCCGAGCTGCTGCAGAAGGCCGGCTGGTCGAAGGTGGCCTGGCGCAACCTCAGCGGCGGCATCGTCGCGCTGCACCGCGGCACCAAGTAAGCGCAGCCGTCGGGTGGACTACCAAGGGCTGCTGGAGCAGATCGCGGCGGACATCGCCCCGCTGGTGGGCAGCGGCGCGCCCGCCGCGTACATCCCGGCACTCGCCTCCGTGGACCCCGCGCAGTTCGGGATGGCCGTCGCCGACCTCGACGGCAACGTCCACGGGGTGGGCGACTGGCAGGTCCCCTTCTCCGTGCAGTCCATCACGAAGGTGTTCGCCCTGGCCCTCGCGCTGGCGGAGGGCGGCGACAGCCTGTGGGAGCGGGTGGGCCGGGAGCCCTCGGGCAATCCGTTCAACTCGCTCGTGCAGCTGGAGTACGAGAACGGCATCCCGCGCAATCCGTTCATCAACGCGGGCGCCCTCGTCGTCACCGACCGGCTGCAGACCCTGACGGGGGACGCGAGCAGTGAACTGCTGGAGTTCCTGCGGCTGGAGAGCGGCAACCCGGACATCGGCTTCGACGCGGAGGTCGCGGCGTCCGAGCACGAGCACGGGGACCGCAACGCGGCCCTCGCCCACTTCATGGCCTCGTACGGGAACATGGACAACCCGGTGCCGGCCCTGCTGGACCACTACTTCTGGCAGTGCTCCATCGAGATGAGCTGCGCCGACCTGGCGCGCGCCGCCCGCTTCCTGGCCCGGCACGGGCTGCGGGCGGACGGTTCGCGGCTGCTGACGCGCAGCGAGGCGAAGCAGGTCAACGCGGTGATGCTGACCTGCGGGACGTACGACGCGGCAGGCGAGTTCGCCTACCGCGTCGGGCTGCCCGGCAAGAGCGGGGTGGGCGGCGGCATCGTCGCGGTCGTCCCGGGCCGCTGCACGCTGGCCGCGTGGAGCCCGGGCCTCGACGTCCACGGCAACTCGGTGGCGGCCGTGGCGGCCCTGGACCGCTTCACCACCCTGACGGGCCTGTCCGTCTTCTGAGGCGCCGCCCGCCCGCCGGGGCTACTCGGGGCGCAGCTGCAGGCTGTAGCGGCGGCCCGGGTTGCCGCCCGGAGACAGGAACTCCTCCGCCAGCCGCATGCCGAGCCGTTCCGCCACCGCCACCGAACGCGCGTTCCCGGCGTGGATCATCGCCACCACCTCCGGCACGCCCGCCTCCCGTATCCGCTCGACCGTGGCCAGTGCGGCGGCGTACGCGTACCCCTTGCCCCAGTGCTCCCGGCCCAGCCGCCACCCGATCTCGATCCGGCCGACCGGCCCCCACTCCTGCTGGGGCCAGGGCTGCGCCCCGGTGAAGCCGATGACGGCGCCCTCACCGTCCAGCAGCGTCCACAGGCAGTAGCCGAGCTGTGCGTCGTGCATCCGCTGGCGCGCCGTGAACTCCTCGTACGCGGACAGCTCGGTGGGGCCGCCGAGGAACTCCATGACGTCGGGGTCGTCGAAGAGGGCGTGCCAGGCGTGCGCGTCCTCGTCGGTGGGCACGCGGAGCTGGACGGCGGGGAGCGGCCGGGTCGGCGAGGTGGTCACAGTGGGCAGCCCTTCGGATTCGCGATCTCTCTCGCTGCATAGACTGCACATGTCCTGTGCCGTTGGGCACCCTTTATCGAGCCTTCGGGAGACCCCGCAGTGACCGAGCCCCTCTCCGAACACTCCGCGGATGTGATCGTCGTCGGGGCCGGACCCGCCGGCTCCACCACCGCCTACTACCTCGCCAAGGCCGGACTGGACGTCCTGCTGCTGGAGAAGACGGCGTTCCCCCGCGAGAAGGTCTGCGGTGACGGGCTGACCCCGCGCGCCACCAAGCAGCTGGTGGCGATGGGCATCGACATCTCCGAAGAGGCCGGCTGGCTGCGCAACAAGGGCCTGCGGATCATCGGCGGCGGCCAGCGGCTCCAGCTGGACTGGCCGGAGCTCGCCTCGTTCCCGGACTACGGACTGGTCCGCAAGCGCGACGACTTCGACGAGACGCTGGCCCGGCAGGCGCAGAAGGCGGGCGCCCGGCTGTACGAGCGCTGCAACGTCGGCGAGCCCGTCCGCGATCCGCGCACCGGCCACATCACCGGCGTGCAGGCGAAGCTGGGCGAGGAGAAGACCCCGGTCACCTTCAGCGCCCCGCTGGTCGTCGCGGCCGACGGCAACTCCTCGCGGCTGTCGCTGGCGATGGGGCTGCACCGGCGCGAGGACCGCCCCATGGGTGTCGCGGTGCGTACGTACTTCACCTCGCCCCGGCACGACGACGACTACCTGGAGTCCTGGCTGGAGCTGTGGGACCGGCGCGGCCCGCAGGACCGGCTGCTGCCCGGGTACGGCTGGATCTTCGGCATGGGCGACGGCACGTCGAACGTCGGCCTCGGCATCCTCAACTCCTCCTCCGCCTTCCGGGAGCTGGACTGGCGCGAGGTCCTCAAGGCGTGGTGCGCGTCCATGCCGGAGGACTGGGGCTACACCCCCGAGAACATGACGCAGCCGATCCGCGGGGCGGCCCTGCCGATGGCCTTCAACCGGCAGCCGCACTACACCAAGGGCCTGCTGCTGGTCGGCGACGCGGGCGGGCTCGTCAACCCGTTCAACGGCGAGGGCATCGCGTACGCCATGGAGTCGGGGCAGATCGCGGCCGACGTCATCGTCCAGGCGCACGCCCGGGCGACGCCCGCCCAGCGCGAGCTGGCGCTGCACAGCTACCCGAAGGTGCTGAAGGAGACGTACGGCGGCTACTACTCGCTGGGCCGCGCCTTCGTGAAGCTGATCGGCAACCCGAAGGTCATGAAGGTCGCCACCCAGCGGGGCCTGACGCACCCGGTGCTGATGCGCTTCACGCTGAAGATGCTGGCCAACCTGACCGACCCGGCGGGCGGCGACGCGATGGACCGCATCATCAACGGCCTCTCGAAGGTGGCCCCGAAGGCCTGACGGGGGGCGGCGGATCAGGAGGCGGGCCGGTCCGGGCCGCCTGCGGGGCGGGCTCCTGGTGCGCCTCCGGGGCGGGCTCCCGGGCGGGCTGCGGGTCCGCCTCCCGGGCCGGCTCCGGAGCCGATTCCGGGTCCGGCCGCGTGGACGGAGCGTACGCAGCGGGTCAGCAGGACCGTCCCGTACAGCAGCATCGTGAGGCCGGCGGCCCACCCCAGGCCCAGGACGAGCGGATGACCCGGCTTGTGCCAGGGGCGGGTGGTGTTGAGGAGCCAGCCGCCGACGGCGAGCAGGAAGAGCCCGGCGGCGGCCGGCACGGCGGTGGGGTCACCGCTGCCGCCCGCGGTGACCGGGGCGTCTTCGCGGTGTTCGAGGTGTTCCTCACTCCCCACGGGCCACCACCTCCTCAGGTGAAAACGGGTCGGGCGCTGCGCCTCCGCTATCTTCGCAGGGCCTCGGCCGGTTCCACACGGGCAGCCCGCCAGGCGGGATGGACCCCGGCCAGCAGCCCGGTCACGAGCCCCACGAGCGGGGCCGCGGCCACCGTCAGCGGGTGGATCACCGGCGTCCAGTCCCGTACGAGGGACACCCCGACCACCGTCAGCTCGCCGAGGGACGTCCCGACCAGCCCGCCGAGCGCCCCCAGCGCGGCGGACTCGGCGAGGAACTGCGCCGACACGTGCCGCCCCCGGGCCCCCAGCGCACGCCGCAGCCCGATCTCCCCGGTCCGTTCGAGGACGGCGACGAGCGTCGTGTTGGCGATCCCGACCGCGCCGATCACCAGGCAGATCCCGGCCAGCAGCAGGAACAGGGCACTGAGGTCGGAGGTCACCCCCGAGCGCAGCAGCCGGGGGTCGGGCGGCGGCACCGCCTTCAGGTATTCGGGGTGGTCGGGCCGCAGCGCGAGCGGGGCGAGCTCGGCGACCTGCCGGGCGGCGCCGAGCTCGGTGGCGATCAGCATGCCGGCGCTGCCGGGCGAGGGCGGCCCCCACAGCTCTTCGGCGGTGGCCCGGGGCACGAGCACGGACAGCAGGTGCTCCGGCTTGCGTTCCACGTCGGAGACGATCCCCGCCACGGTGAAGGGCTCCTGCCCGATGTAGAGCGCGGGCCGGGTGGCCAGCGTGGTGATGCCGAGGCGGTCGGCGAGTCCGCCGCCGATGACCACGACGCGCTGTCGGCTCCGCTCGGAGAACTCGTCGTAGAGGCGGCCCTCCCGCAGGGTGGGCACCAGGGCGGCGACGGCCCCGGGCGAGGCGGCGACGACGGACGCACCGGTGGTGGCCCCCCCGCCGCCGGACGGCAGGGAGCCGAGGGAGGTCCGCGGGTCCAGCCGTACCGGCCACAACACCCCGGCGTGCTCGATGCCCGCGACGGCGTGCAGCCGCTGCTCGGCGTCGGCGGGGAAGCCGGGCCCGGCGAACTCGCTCTGCTGGGCGGCGACGTCCTCGACGGTCACCTCGGTGGCGGTGAGGACGTTGAACCGGCCGTCGATCTGCGAGGAGATGGTCGCGGTGAGGCCGAGCACGGCGACGAAGCTGCCGACGCCGAGGACGGTGCCGAGCGCCGTGAGCACGGCCCTGCCGGGGCGGCGCAGCATCCCGGCGACCGCCTCGGAGACGGTGTCGCGCGGGGACAGCCGGGTGGGGCGTACGGCGCTCACCCGGAGAGCCGCCCGTCGCGGATGGTGACGGTCCGCCGGCCCCGGGCGGCGACCCCGGGGTCGTGGGTGATCAGGAGAACGGTCATGCCGGAGCCGTGCAGTTCGTCGAGCAGGGCGAGGACGGAGGCGGCGTTGGCCGAGTCCAGGTTGCCGGTGGGCTCGTCGCAGAGCAGCAGCGACGGCCGCCCGACGAGCGCACGGGCGATGGCGACGCGCTGGCGCTCCCCACCGGAGAGCCGCCCGGGCACGGCGTCCGCCCGGTGCCCGAGCCCGACCTGCTCCAGGGCCTCGCGGGCCCGTACGAGGCGCTGCGCGCGCGGGACTTCGGTGTAGAGCATGGCGAGGGTGACGTTCTCCAGGGCGGACCGGTGGGGCAGCAGGTGGAAGGACTGGAAGACGAACCCGATCCGGCGCCCGCGCAGCGCGGTGCGCTCACGGTCGGGCAGCGCGGCGGTGTCGATCCCGTCGAGGAGGTAGCGCCCGCGGGTCGGGGAGTCGAGCAGCCCGGCGACGTTGAGGAAGGTGGACTTCCCCGAGCCGGACGGCCCGACGACGGTGATGAACTCCCCGCGGTCCACGACCAGGTCGAAGGGGTGCAGCGCCGCGACGGGAGGCGGACCGGGGTAGGTGAGCCCGACACCGCGGAACTCGATGACCGGGCCGCCGGGCTCCGGTTCCGGGCCCTCACGGAGGCGGCGCGGGTCCTCGCGATGGCGGCGCGTGCGCGGGAACCTCATGTGCGCTTCCTCTGGCCCGGTCCGGAGTCCGCCGCCTTGGGGGCCGCGCCGATGACGACCACGGCGCCGGCGGCGAGATCGTCGGCCTGCAGGGGGGTCACGGCCACGTAGCCGTCGCCGCTGGTGCCGGTGCGGACCGCGATGCGCCGCTGCGTTCCGTCGGTGGAGACGGCCGTGACGAGGGTCTGGCCATCCGGGCTCGCGGAGACGGCGGTGACCGGGACCACGAGCGCATCGCCGTCGGTGGAAGCCGACTCGATGGTCAGCCGGACGTCCTGCCCGGCGAAACCGGCGGGCAGCGCCTGGTCGGCGCGTACCACCATCCGGTAGCCGAGATCGGCACCGCCACCGCCACCGGCACCGCCACCGGCACCGCCGCCCTTGCCCTGGGCACCGCCCTGGCCGTTCTGGTCGGGCTGCTGTCCGGTCGGCCGGCCGGTGGACCGCTCGGTGGCGACCAGCGCCACCTTGCCCCGCACGTCGGTTCCGGCGGCCTCGGAGGAGACCACCACCGCCATGCCGGCGCGCAGCAGCTGCTTCTTGTCCTCCTTGACGTAGGACTCGACGACGAGCTCACCCGCGGACAGCGTGAGCACCGACCCGGACACCGGGCCGCCGATCCGGCCGGCGACGGCACTGACCCGGGCCGGGAAGGACCCGAGGAACACCGTCTCGGAGGCGGGGAGCATCGGCCCGTCGGCGGTCTCCGCCTCCGCCAGCTTGGCCCGTGCGTCGGCGAGCGCCTGGCGGGCACGCACGAGTCTCCGGTCCGAGTCGCCGGTTCCGCCGGCGGTGGCCTTCTTTCCCTCCGCCGTGCCCGTCGTGCCCGTCGTACCGGGGGAGGCGGAAGGGCCGGGGGCGGTCGCCTTGCCCCCGCGGCCGGCCTCTGCGTCCTCCACGGCCCACTCGGCCGACCGCACGGCGTCCCGCGCGGCCTTCAGTACGGCGGGGCCGTCCGCGACGGCGGGCAGCGGGTCGTACCCGATGGTCCGGTACCGCGCGGCGAGAGCGGCCTTCGTACCCGCCCCGAACACGCCCTTCGCGTCCGCGCCGGTGCCGTGCCCGAGCTCCCGCAGCGCCTGCTGCAACTGCGCCACGTCGTCGCCGGTGGCGCCCGGCTTGAGGTCCCGGTAGACGGGGAGGGTTCCCTTGAGGGCGAACACGGGGCGCCCGGACACCTCTGCCACCAGCTGCCCGGCCGCGACCGGGTCCCCGGTCGTGAGCGGCAGCTTGGTGACGACGGGGGAGCCGGTGCCGTCACCGGAGCGGGGCTGCGGGGCCACCTCGACGCTCTGGTCCGCGACCACGGTCCCGCGCATCACCACCTTCTGCGCGAGCACCCGCCGCTCGACCTTCGCGGTCAGCACGCCCTGCGCGGGCGGGCCCGTCTCGGCGGCCACCTGCGCGGGGGACTTCACGAGAGTGGTGGCCAGCAGCCCGCCGACGGCCATGAGTGCGGCCCCGGTGACGAGGCCGATCACCACGCGCCGTCCCCGTGCGAGCCCGCCGGAGCCCCGGGCGCCGTTGTCGTCGTCGGTCCCGTCCCGCTCGCCGCCGGTCACATCCACCACGACGTCCTGCAGTTCGCTCATCCGCCGAGGACGGCCTTGCGGCCGGGGTTCCGCTCGCTCCTGCACTTCTTGAGGGCGTCCGCGTGCTTCGTCTTGAGCTCGGCCACCTGCTCCGGGGTCATGGCCCGGTCGCTGATGTCCCCGGTCACCGGATCGGGATCCGGATACCAGGTCACGCCCTGCTCGCGCAGGCACTCGGATTCCGCGCGGGCGGCAGCCAGCACTTCGGGGGCGGCAGGCTCGGGAGAGTGCGGCGGCGGAACCTTGTCCTTGCACGCTTCCTGAGCCGCGGGGAGTTTCTTCGCGGACGGATCGTCCTTGTCCACGCGGGGTGCACCGTAGTCGGTGTGGGTGATTTTCACCCCCTGGCCCTTGAGGCAATCGAAGTAGGCGATTTCCTCCTTGGTGGGCGCAGGGCTGTCGCTCGCCGAAGGCTCGCCCCCGCCGGAGCACGCGGTCAGCGCGAGCGATACGGCAAGGAATATGAAGGGCACATGCTTACGCATAAGAGGGCGCTTCCCTCGGTGTAGGGATGGATGAGAGCGCCGCATAACGAGATGGCGTGCGAACGCGAGTCGTGATCCTAGAGAGTGTTCCCTCGGAACAGCAACCCCCGTCTCACGTCGCTTTTTTGACTGTCCGTAGGCTGAGATCACTTCTTGTGCACGGCTGTCGATTGGGTTTGAATCTCGCCTGCCCTGAGACAGCCGGCGAAGACCGTGCTGTCTTTTTCTACGGTTTCCACGGTGGGGAATGTGCGAATGAACAAGAACCTGCGCGGACTGCGTTTCGCGGCCGCTCCTGCGGCCCTTGCGGCCGCCCTGCTGGTCGCGACGGCGGCCCCCGCTTCGGCGTGGGTGCACGACGGCTACATAGAGCAGTTCGAGTTCGGCCTGTACTACGAATACGGCCCCAGTGGCTGTGTTTTCGACAGCAACAAGGACGACCCGACGCTCACGGACGACTACTTCAACGGCCCTTCGGGCTGTGGCGGTCGCAGCCAGAACGTGAACGACAACACCCGGGCCTACAAGAACCTCGACGTCTATGGCTGGTACGTCTACACGGACGTCAACTACAAGGGAATCCAGGGCTCGATCCCGGCCGGTTACACCGGAAATGCCTCGGCCAACTTCAAGGACAGCATCAGTTCCATCTACTGGTACTAGGCCGTCCGCATCCCGAAGAGGACCATCTGATGTCTCCCACTCCGCGCCGCCCGGCCCTCACGGCCTCCCTGTTGGCGGCGGCAGTCGTCCTGCTGGCAGGCTGCACGGACGGCGGCGGGGGGAAGGGGGAGGATCGCGGAGAGCCCGACCTCGGCTCCGTCGCGGTGAACCCCGCCACCTCGTCGATCTCCTTTCCCATGGACGCCTACACGGACTCGGACGCCGAGCTGCGGCGGATGGACGCGGTGCAGGCCCGGCTGACCGAGCAGTGCATGGCCCGGTACGGGTTCACCTACGAGGCGCCGCAGAAGCCGGCCCCCGCCGTGGACGGAGCGAACGGTGACCGGCACCGCGACCTGTTCGGAGCGGCGGACGCCGAGCACGCGGCCGCACACGGCTACGACAGCACCTCCGGGGTGCCGCGTCCGGAGAAACCGGCTCCGCCCCAGCTCAGCGGGAGCGCCTCCGCCGTGCTGTTCGGTACCCGGCCGGGTGAGACCGTTCCGGCCGGACCCGATCCGATGAATCAGGAAGAGGCCGACAAAACAGACAGCGGCGTCGAGGTCGGCGGTCAGAAGGTGCCGGCCGGCGGCTGCATGCGGGAGGGGTACCGCAAGCTGTACGCGCCCACGAAGGACAGCGTCGACCTGCTCTACTCCTTCGGGCTGGCCGCCCAGGCACACAGCCGCGCACAGGAGGACTCCCGGGTGGTCGCCGCCCTGAAGGGCTGGTCCGACTGCATGGGCAAGGGCGGCTACGGGGGACTGGGCACCCCGTACGAGGTGATCGAGAAGCTGGGCCTGCAGAACGACAAGGGCGGCCCGAAGGCGATCGCCGTCGCGACCAAGGACGTGGCGTGCAAGCGCGAGGTGAACCTCGTCGGCATCTGGGCGGCCGTCGAGAAGGCCTACCAGCAGCGGCTCGTCGAGGAGAACGCCGAGACGCTCGCGCTCTACAAGAAGCAGCGCGACGCCCGTTTCAAGCTCGCCGCCTCGCTCGGCTGAGGCCGCATACGGGCACGGCCAAGGGCCGGTACTCCACCCCCGAGCGGGGGAGTACCGGCCCTTGGCCGTGTACGGCGTGCCGCCGGGCGGCGGTCAGAGGACGCGGACGGCGCCCGTCGGGCGGTCGTAGCTCAGGGAGCGCTCGACGATGCCCGTGCTGGGGTTCTGCGCGCCGACGAACTTGCCGCCGCCGACGTAGATGGCGACGTGGTAGGCGTTGCCGCGGGAGCCCCAGTACAGGATGTCGCCCGGCTGCAGGGCGCTGAGGGAGACCGAGGTGCCCTCGGAGGACTGGTCCTGCGACATGCGGGGCAGGGAGATGCCGGCCTGGCGGTACGCGGCCTGGACGAGCCCGGAGCAGTCGAAGGAGGACGGGCCGGTGCCGCCCATCACGTAGGCCTTGCCGACCTGCGCGCGGGCGAAGTTCACGATGGCGGCCGCGGATCCGGTGGCCGGGGCGGTCACGGTGCCGGAGCCCAGGGCGCCGGAGGCGGAGGTGCTCTGCAGCGAGGTGCGGGAGGAGCTGCGGGTGGCGCGCTCGGCCGCGGCCTTGCGGTCCGCCTCCTCCTTCGCCTTCTTCTCGGCGTCGGCCTTCTCGGCGTCTTCCTTGGCCTTCTTCGCCTCGGCGGCGGCGCCCGTGCGGGCTTCCTCCTCCTGGGCGTGCAGCTCGCCGGTGACGGCGGCGGCGGCCGTGTTCTCTGCGGCCGTGGTGACGGCGGAGGAGACCTCGGCGGCCAGATCCAGGTTCAGGACCGGCATTTCGAGCGTCGTCTCGGCCACGGGCTCGGACGGGGACGCGCTCGCCGTGCCGGCCATGGCCAGGGTGCTGAGGACGCCACCGGCAACTCCGGCGCGGACCGCGAGCTTCGAGGCGCTGCGCCGGGGCTTCCGGTGGCTGGGTATGTGAGCGGTGTGGGACATGGGTACAACCGCTATCAGGGGGGCGCGGTTCCCTTCAAGAAACGTGGTGTGCGCCACAGTTGTGCGCGATTCGGGCGCAACCGGGCGCGCCATGCGACGTATTGACGCCGTAACGGACGAATCGGACAGCCCTTCACAAGCCTGTGATCATGGGGTTTCAGTAATTAGTCCGAATTGAGCCGCGGCCTACCATCCCCGCGCACAGATGGCCAAGCCCTCTTTCGGAGGCGCGGATTCGACGTGGCGCAGGTCACAGGAATGTCTCGCCGTGGGGAGTCTGTGGCCCGTCCGTGATCTCGCTGTGAACCGGCCGGGTACAACCCGCCGGGTTCGTGAACGGATGCACACGTCCACTCCGGTACGCGCGGCCTCCCCCGACCGGGCGACGCGGATCCCCATATCACCGAGGGGCCGGTCGGGGCGAATTTGCCTGCACTGACCATCGTTTGATAGGCACGGCCACCTTCTACCTGCGGTAACGCAGTTAATGTCACCTTTCGTAGCCGTGTGAATCCTTCGCGTACAAAGATCGCCACCTAGAAGCCTTCATGATCGTTCGTCGGGTGGTGGAGATCACAAACTCGGTGTTGTAACCCGTGTCGCAGATCACAGACGAGCGGGCATAGGATGCGCATCAGTCCGGCTTGTGAACTGCCTCACATGTACACGATCTTCGCGAGGCAGGACTCCCCCAGTTCGCGCTGGGAGGGGCCCCCGCGCCGGCGCAGCGGTCCAACGGTCAAGGACGACTGGAAGGAGCGAGGAGCGTGAATGCGTACGCGCCCATCCTCGTGCTCGGCGCCCTCGGCGCAGGGTTTGCGATCTTCTCCGTGGTCATGGCCACGCTGATCGGCCCCAAACGGTACAACCGGGCGAAGCTCGAAGCGTACGAGTGCGGCATCGAGCCCACGCCCACGCCGGCCGGTGGCGGTCGCTTCCCCATCAAGTACTACCTGACGGCGATGCTCTTCATCGTCTTCGACATCGAGGTTGTCTTCCTCTACCCCTGGGCCGTCACCTTCGACTCCCTGGGGATCTTCGGGCTCGTCGAGATGCTGCTCTTCGTGCTCACCGTCTTCGTCGCCTACGCCTACGTCTGGCGCCGCGGCGGCCTGGAATGGGACTGAGGGGCTGAATTTCCCATGGGACTGGAAGAGAAGCTGCCGAGCGGCTTCCTGCTGACCACCGTCGAACAGGCCGCGGGATGGGTGCGCAAGTCATCCGTCTTCCCCGCGACCTTCGGCCTCGCCTGCTGTGCCATCGAGATGATGACCACCGGAGCCGGCCGCTACGACCTCGCCCGCTTCGGCATGGAGGTCTTCCGCGGCTCCCCACGCCAGGCCGACCTGATGATCGTGGCCGGGCGGGTCAGCCAGAAGATGGCGCCGGTGCTCCGGCAGGTGTACGACCAGATGCCCGCTCCCAAGTGGGTCATCTCCATGGGGGTCTGCGCCTCCTCGGGCGGCATGTTCAACAACTACGCCATCGTCCAGGGCGTCGACCACATCGTCCCGGTGGACATCTACCTGCCCGGCTGCCCGCCCCGCCCCGAGATGCTCATGGACGCGATCCTCAAGCTCCACCAGAAGATCCAGGGCTCCAAGCTCGGCGTGAACCGGGAAGAAGCGGCCCGCGAGGCGGAGGCGGCGGCCCTCAAGGCCCTCCCGACCATCGAGATGAAGGGGCTGCTCCGGTGAGCGACACCAGCGAGACCCCCCCGGACAACGGCGGCAACGGGAACAACGTTCCTGCCCCCCGGGGCTCCACCGGACCCGAGGTGATCGGCGTCCGCAAGGGCATGTTCGGCGCCAACAACGGCGGCGACACCAGCGGCTACGGCCGCCTCGTACGCACCGTGGCGCTGCCCGGCGCCAGCCACCGCCCCTACGGTTCGTACTTCGACGAGGTCGCCGACGAGCTCGAAGGCGCCCTGGAGGAGCAGGACCTCGTCCCCGGGAACGCCATCGAGAAGACGGTGGTCGACCGGGGCGAGCTCACCTTCCACATCGCCCGCGAGCACCTCGTACGCGTCGCCCGCACCCTGCGCGACGACCCGGCGCTGCGCTTCGAGCTCTGCACCGGCGTCAGCGGCGTCCACTTCCCCGGGGACAAGGGCCGCGAGCTGCACGCCGTCTACCACCTGCGCTCGATCACGCACGGCAGGGTCCTGCGGCTGGAGGTGTCCGTCCCGGACGCCGACCCGCACCTGCCGTCGCTCGTCACGGTCTACCCGACCAACGACTGGCACGAGCGCGAGGCGTACGACTTCTTCGGCCTGGTCTTCGACGGGCACCCCGCCCTCACCCGGATCATGATGCCGGACGACTGGCAGGGCTTCCCGCAGCGCAAGGACTACCCGCTCGGCGGCATCCCCGTCGAGTACAAGGGCGCCCAGATCCCGGCTCCCGACCAGCGGAGGTCGTACAGCTGATGTCCACGTCCCACCACGCCTCCTCCGCCGACCACGCCTCGGCGCGCGAGACGACCGAAGGCACCGTCTACACCGTCACCGGCGGCGACTGGGACGAGATCGTCCAGTCGGCCGCCAAGGCGGACGACGAGCGGATCGTCGTCAACATGGGTCCCCAGCACCCGTCCACCCACGGAGTGCTCCGCCTGATCCTGGAGATCGACGGCGAGACGGTCACCGAGGCCCGCTGCGGCATCGGCTACCTGCACACCGGCATCGAGAAGAACCTCGAATTCCGCAACTGGACGCAGGGCACCACCTTCGTCACGCGCATGGATTACCTGACGCCGTTCTTCAACGAGACGGCGTACTGCCTCGGCGTCGAGAAGCTCCTCGGCATCACCGACCAGGTCCCCGACCGCGCCACCGTGATCCGCGTGCTGCTGATGGAGCTCAACCGGCTCTCCTCCCACCTGGTGTGCATCGCCACCGGCGGCATGGAACTGGGCGCGACCACGATCATGATCTACGGCTTCCGGGACCGCGAGCTGATCCTCGACATCTTCGAGCTGATCACCGGCCTGCGCATGAACCACGCGTTCATCCGGCCCGGCGGCCTCGCACAGGACCTGCCTCCGGGCGCCGTGGACCAGCTGCGCGACTTCCTGAAGACCATGAAGAAGAACCTGCCGGAGTACGACAAGCTCGCCACCGGCAACCCGATCTTCAAGGCCCGCATGCAGGACGTCGGCTACCTCGACCTCACCGGCTGCATGGCGCTCGGCGCCACCGGGCCGATCCTGCGCTCCGCCGGCCTGCCGCACGACCTGCGCAAGGCGGACCCGTACTGCGGCTACGAGACCTACGAGTTCGACGTGCCGACCACCGAGACCTGCGACTCCTACGGGCGGTTCCTGATCCGCCTGGAGGAGATGCGCCAGTCGCTGCGGATCATCGAGCAGTGCCTGGAGCGGCTGGAGCCGGGCCCGGTGATGGTCGCCGACAAGAAGATCGCCTGGCCGGCGCAGCTCGCGATGGGCCCCGACGGCCTCGGCAACTCGCTCGACCACATCAAGAACATCATGGGCACCTCCATGGAGGCACTCATCCACCACTTCAAGCTGGTGACCGAGGGCTTCCGGGTCCCGGCCGGGCAGGCGTACGCGGCCGTCGAGTCCCCCAAGGGCGAGCTCGGCGTGCACGTCGTCTCCGACGGCGGCACCCGCCCCTACCGGGTCCACTTCCGCGACCCGTCCTTCACCAACCTGCAGGCCATGGCAGCGATGTGCGAGGGCGGCCAGGTCGCCGACGTCATCGTCGCCGTCGCCTCCATCGACCCCGTGATGGGAGGCGTCGACCGATGACAGCCGTGTCTTCCGCGGGGGGCACCCCCCAGAGCCCCCTCAGCCTGGGCATGCCCCAGCTGCCGGCCCCCGACTTCCCGGCCGACGTACGCGCCCGGCTCGACGCGGACGCGAAGGAGATCGTCGCCCGCTACCCCGACAGCCGCTCCGCGCTGCTGCCGCTGCTGCACCTGACGCAGTCCGAGGAGGGCTACGTCTCGCGCACCGGCATCCGGTTCTGCGCCGAGACGCTGGGCCTGACCACCGCCGAGGTCACCGCCGTGGCCACCTTCTACACGATGTACCGGCGGCGGCCCTCGGGCGACTACCAGGTCGGGGTCTGTACCAACACCCTGTGCGCGGTCATGGGCGGCGACGCCATCTTCGAGGAGCTCAAGGAGCACCTCGGGGTCGGCAACAACGAGACCACCCCCGACGGCAAGGTCACCCTCGAACACATCGAGTGCAACGCGGCCTGCGACTACGCCCCCGTGGTGATGGTCAACTGGGAGTTCTTCGACAACCAGACCCCCGAGTCCGCCAAGGCCATGGTGGACGACCTCATCGCCGGCCGCACGGTCACCCCCACCCGGGGCGCGCCGCTGTGCACCTACAAGGAGACCGCCCGGATCCTGGCGGGCTTCCCCGACGAGCGCGAGGGCGCCGTCGAGGCGGGCGGCGGCGCCGGCCCCGCCTCGCTGACCGGACTGCGCATCGCCCGGGGCGAAACCCCGCACCAGGGCAAGGTCGTGCACCCGCGTGGCGAGGCACCGGCTGCCACCGAGGAGGGGGAGTGATGACGGTGACCGCCGACATGCACACGAACGGCGCCCCGGACAAGCTGCTGGCACCCGTACTGTCGGCGTTCTGGGACGAACCGCAGTCCTGGACGCTGGAGACCTACCGGCGCCACGAGGGCTACGAGGGCCTGCGCAAGGCGCTCGCGATGACCCCGGACGACCTCATCGCGTACGTGAAGGACTCCGGTCTGCGCGGCCGCGGCGGGGCGGGCTTCCCCACCGGGATGAAGTGGCAGTTCATCCCGCAGGGCGACGGCAAGCCGCACTACCTCGTCGTGAACGCGGACGAGTCGGAACCGGGAACCTGCAAGGACATCCCCCTTCTCTTCGCCAACCCGCACTCCCTCATCGAGGGAATGATCATTGCCTGTTACGCGATCCGGTCGGAGCACGCCTTCATCTACCTGCGCGGCGAGGTCGTGCCGGTCCTGCGGCGCCTGCACGAGGCGGTGCGTGAGGCGTACGAGGCCGGATACCTCGGGGAAGACATCCTCGGGAGCGGGCTGAAGCTCGACATCACGGTGCACGCGGGAGCGGGCGCGTACATCTGCGGCGAGGAGACGGCCCTCCTCGACTCCCTCGAAGGCCGGCGCGGTCAGCCCCGGCTGCGTCCCCCCTTCCCTGCCGTCGAGGGGCTCTACGCGTGCCCCACTGTCGTGAACAACGTCGAGTCCATCGCGTCGGTTCCCGCGATCCTCAACAACGGCAAGGACTGGTTCAAGGCGATGGGGACCGAGAAGTCCCCCGGCTTCACCCTGTACTCGCTCTCCGGGCACGTCGCCGCTCCCGGCCAGTACGAGGCCCCGCTCGGCATCACCCTGCGCCAGCTCCTCGACATGAGCGGCGGGATGCGCCCCGGCCACCGGCTGAAGTTCTGGACCCCGGGCGGCTCCTCCACGCCGATGTTCACCGACGAGCACCTGGACGTCCCGCTCGACTACGAGGGCGTCGGCGCCGCCGGATCCATGCTCGGCACCAAGGCGCTGCAGTGCTTCGACGAGACGACCTGCGTGGTGCGGGCCGTCACCCGGTGGACCGAGTTCTACGCCCACGAGTCCTGCGGCAAGTGCACGCCGTGCCGCGAGGGCACCTACTGGCTGGTCCAGTTGCTGCGCGACATCGAGGCCGGCAAGGGCGTCATGTCCGACCTCGACAAGCTGAACGACATCGCCGACAACATCAACGGCAAGTCGTTCTGCGCGCTCGGCGACGGCGCCGCGAGCCCCATCTTCTCCTCGCTGAAGTACTTCCGCGCGGAGTACGAGCAGCACATCACGGGCAAGGGCTGCCCCTTCGACCCCAGGAAGTCGACCCTCTGGGCTGACACGGAGGTGAACGCATGACCGTCACCACCAACGCTCCCGCCGGTGGCGGGGAGGCGGCGGGGCGGCCGAAGGCCGCCGAAGACACGGTCTCCCTGACCATCGACGGCATCGAGCTGTCGGTGCCCAAGGGCACGCTCGTCATCCGGGCCGCCGAGCAGATCGGCATCGAGGTCCCCCGGTTCTGCGACCACCCCCTCCTCGACCCGGTCGGCGCCTGCCGCCAGTGCATCGTCGAGGTCGAGGGCCAGCGCAAGCCGATGGCCTCCTGCACGATCACCTGCACCGACGGCATGGTCGTCAAGACGCAGCTGACCTCCGAGGTCGCCGAGAAGTCCCAGCGCGGGGTGATGGAGCTGCTGCTCATCAACCACCCGCTGGACTGCCCGGTCTGCGACAAGGGCGGCGAGTGCCCGCTGCAGAACCAGGCGATGTCCCACGGAAACGCCGAATCGCGTTTCGAGGGCAGGAAGCGCACCTACGAGAAGCCGGTCCCGATCTCCACCCAGGTGCTGCTGGACCGCGAGCGGTGCGTGCTGTGCGCGCGCTGCACCCGCTTCTCCACGCAGGTGGCGGGCGACCCGATGATCGAGCTGCTGGAGCGCGGCGCGCTCCAGCAGGTCGGCACCGGCGAGGGCGACCCCTTCGTGTCGTACTTCTCCGGCAACACCATCCAGATCTGCCCGGTCGGCGCCCTGACCTCGGCCGCGTACCGCTTCCGCTCCCGCCCCTTCGACCTGGTCTCCTCCCCGAGCGTGTGCGAGCACTGCGCGGGCGGCTGCGCGACCCGGACCGACCACCGGCGCGGCAAGGTGCTGCGCCGGCTCGCCGCCGAGGACCCCGAGGTCAACGAGGAGTGGGTGTGCGACAAGGGGCGCTTCGCGTTCCGCTACGCGCAGCGCCCCGACCGGCTGACCACCCCGCTGGTGCGCGGCGCCGACGGGGTGCTCGCCCCGGCCAGCTGGCCCGAGGCACTGGAGGCCGCGGCCGCCGGACTGGCCGCCGCGCGGGGCCGGGCCGGGGTGCTGACCGGAGGCCGGCTCACCGTCGAGGACGCCTACGCGTACGCCAAGTTCGCCCGGGTCGTCCTGGACACCAACGACATCGACTTCCGGGCCCGGATCCACAGCGCGGAGGAGGCCGAGTTCCTGGCCGCCACCGTCGCGGGCACCGGCAAGGACCTCGACGGCACGGGGGTCACGTACTCCTCGCTGGAGGCGGCGCCCGCGGTGCTGCTCGCCGGCATCGAGGCCGAGGAGGAGGCCCCCGGGGTCTTCCTGCGGCTGCGAAAGGCCCACCGCAAGCACAAGCAGCGGACCTTCGCCCTCGCCCCCTACGCCACCCGCGGTCTGGAGAAGGCGGGCGGCACCCTGCTGGCCGCCGCCCCCGGCACCGAACCGGAATGGTTCGACGCGCTGGCCTCGCGGACCCGTCTGGAGCGCGGCGGCGAGGCCGCGGCCGACGCGCTGCGCGAGCCGGGCGCGGTCATCGTCGTCGGCGAGCGCCTCGCGGGCGTGCCGGGCGCGCTGACCGCGGCCGTACGGGCCGCCACCGCCACCGGGGCCACGCTGGTGTGGATCCCGCGCCGGGCCGGGGAGCGGGCCGCCGTCGAGGCGGGCGCGCTGCCGTCGCTGCTGCCCGGCGGCCGCCCGGCCACCGACCCGCGGGCGCGTGACGAGGTCGCCACCGCCTGGGGGCTGGACGAACTCCCGCACCGCTACGGCCGCGACACCGGTCAGATCGTCGAGGCCGCGGCCGGCGGCGAGCTGACCGCCCTGCTGGTCGCGGGCGTCGAGGTGCGGGACCTGCCGGACCCGGCCCGCGCCCGGGTCGCCCTGCGGGAGGCCTTCGTGGTCTCCCTGGAACTGCGGCCCGGCGAGGTCACCGACCACGCGGACGTGGTGTTCCCGGTCGCGGCCGTCGCGGAGAAGGCGGGGGCGTTCATCAACTGGGAGGGCAGGGTCCGGCCGTTCGAGGCCGCGCTCAAGCCCGACCAGATGACCCGCCGGCTCGCCCCGGCCGACGCCCGCGTGCTGCACATGCTCGCCGACGCCGCGGACCGGCCGATCGCCCTGCCCGACGTGCACGCCGTACGCCGTGAGCTGGACGGGCTCGGCCCGTGGAGCGGGGAGCGCGCCACCGCGCAGTCCGCGGACACCGCGCCGCTGCCCCGGCCGGGCGCCGGCGAGGCGGTCCTCGCGGGCCACCGGCTGCTGCTCGACCTGGGCCTGCTCCAGGAGGGTGACGAGGCCCTGGCCGGCACCCGGCACGAGGCCCCCGCCCGGCTGTCGGCGGCCACCGCCGCGGAGAGCGGCGTCAAGGACGGCGACGTCCTCGCGGTGACCGGCCCGGCCGGCTCGGTGGAACTGCCGCTGCGGATCACCGAGATGCCCGACCGGGTGGTCTGGCTCCCGCTGAACTCCGCCGGCTCCGGCGTCCTCGCCGACACCGGCGCCCTCCCGGGTGCCCTCGTACGGATCGGTCCGGCGACCCCGGCCGGCGCAGCCGACACCACCGCGGAGGTGGACGCGTGAACGCGGCACACGGTGACCTCGTACAACTCGCCGCAGAGGACCTGTCCCTGTTCGGCCGGGACCCCTGGTGGCTCATCGTCGTCAAGGCGGTGTTCTGCTTCGCCTTCCTGATGGTGACCGTGCTGTTCTCCATCGTGTGGGAGCGCAAGGTCGTCGCCTGGATGCAGCTGCGCATCGGCCCGAACCGGCACGGCCCCTGGGGCATGCTCCAGTCCCTCGCCGACGGCGTGAAGCTGATGCTCAAGGAAGACATCATCGTCAAGCGGGCCGACAAGGTGGTGTACGTCCTGGCCCCGGTCATCGCGGCGCTCCCGGCCTTCATGGCGATCGCGGTGATCCCCTTCGGCCCCTCGGGCAACGAGGTGTCGATCTTCGGGCAGCGCACCACGATGCAGCTGACCGACCTGCCGATCGCAATGCTCTACGTCCTGGCCGTGGCCTCGGTGGGCATCTACGGGATCGTCCTCGCGGGCTGGTCCTCGGGCTCGACGTACCCGCTGCTCGGCGGACTGCGCTCGTGCGCGCAGATGATCTCCTACGAGATCGCGATGGGCGCGGCCTTCGCCTCGGTCTTCCTCTACTCCGGGTCGATGTCGACCTCGGCGATCGTCGAGGCGCAGGCCGACCGCTGGTACATCGTCCTGCTGCCGGTCTCCTTCATCATCTACGTCGTCACGATGGTCGGCGAGACGAACCGCGCCCCCTTCGACATGCCGGAGTCCGAGGGCGACCTGGTCGGCGGCTTCAACACCGAGTACTCCTCCATCAAGTTCGCGCTGTTCATGCTGGCCGAGTACGTCAACATGGTCACCGTCTCGGCGGTCTCGGTCACCCTCTTCCTGGGCGGCTGGCGGGCCCCGGCGCCGATCTCCACGTACTGGGAGGGCGCGAACCACGGCTGGTGGCCGCTGCTCTGGTTCGTCATCAAGGTCCAGCTGCTGCTGTTCTTCTTCATCTGGCTGCGCGGCACGCTCCCGCGCGTGCGCTACGACCAGCTGATGAAGCTCGGCTGGAAGGTGCTGATCCCGGTCTCCGTGGTCTGGCTGATGCTCGTCGCGACCGTCCGGGCGCTGCGCAACGAAAGGTACGACTTCTCGGAGATCGTGCTCTACGTCGGCGGCGCGGTCGTCGCCGTCCTGCTGCTGTCCCTCGTCGCGGACCTGCTGCGCGACCGCAAGGAGAAGGCCGCCGGAGCGGGCGCCGGCAAGGGCGCCGAGGCCGAGTCCTTCGACCCGCTGGCCGGCGGGTTCCCCGTACCGCCCAAGCCGGGCCAGCAGCTCGCACCCGTACCGCGCAGGCGGCCCCGCAACGAGCGGGAGCTGATTGTCAGTGGCGGGACGAATACTGACAGTGACCGAGAGGAGGGTGCTGAGAATGTCTGACGCGGACCCGAACGAGAAGTGGCAGAACCCGGTGGCCGGCTTCGGCGTGACCTTCAAGGCCATGTTCAAGAAGCGCCTCACCGAGCAGTACCCGGAGCAGCAGAAGACCACCGCCCCGCGCTTCCACGGACGGCACCAGCTGAACCGGCACCCGGACGGTCTGGAGAAGTGCATCGGGTGCGAGCTGTGCGCCTGGGCCTGTCCCGCCGACGCCATCTACGTGGAGGGCGCGGACAACACGGAAGAGGAGCGCTACTCGCCCGGCGAGCGGTATGGCGCGGTCTACCAGATCAACTACGCCCGCTGCATCCTGTGCGGGCTGTGCATCGAGGCCTGCCCCACGCGGGCGCTGACGATGACGAACGAGTTCGAACTGGCCGACGCCAGCCGCGAATCGCTCATCTACACCAAGGAGCAGCTGCTCGCCGGGCTGACCGAGGGCATGGTCGAGGCACCGCACGCCATGTACCCGGGCACGGACGAGCAGGACTACTACCGCGGGCTGGTGACGGGCGCGGCT
Source organism: Streptomyces sp. NPDC006326 (assembly GCF_040612915.1). Classification (NCBI taxonomy): domain Bacteria; kingdom Bacillati; phylum Actinomycetota; class Actinomycetes; order Kitasatosporales; family Streptomycetaceae; genus Streptomyces; species Streptomyces sp. NPDC006326. The sequence goes on from NZ_JBEXRC010000033.1 coordinate 30,455, forward strand.
CCGGGTACGGAGCGCCAGGCCGCACGGTCCAAGGGCGAGGCGGCCGCGGCCGCCGAGGCCGACACGGCCGACACGGCCGGGGCGGCCGGGGCGGCCGCGCGCGGCGAGGGGGTGGGGGCATGAGCGCGATCGCCGCCGCCGCCGGCACGATGACCTCCACGGGCGAGGCGGTGCAGTTCTGGATCCTCGGCACGGTCGCCGTGATCGGCGCCCTGTCCACGATCCTGATGAAGAAGGCCGTCCACAGCGCCCTGAGCCTGGCCGGGACGATGATCGTCCTGGCGGTCTTCTACCTCGCCAACGGGGCGTACTTCCTGGGCGTGGTCCAGGTGATCGTCTACACCGGCGCGATCATGATGCTGTTCCTCTTCGTGGTCATGCTGGTCGGCGTCACCGCAGCCGACTCGCTGAAGGAGACCCTCAAGGGGCAGCGCTGGCTGGCCGTCCTGTGCGGGCTCGGCTTCGGCGTCCTGCTCATCGCCGGGATCGGCAACGCCTCGCTGAAGCACTTCAACGGGCTCGGCCGGATCAACTCCACGGGACACGTGGAGGGTCTGGCCACGCTGATCTTCACCAAGTACGTGTTCGCCTTCGAGATCACCGGCGCGCTGCTGATCACCGCGGCCGTCGGCGCGATGGTGCTGACCCACCGCGAGCGCACGGAGCGGGCCGCCACGCAGCGCGAGCTCGCCGAGCGGCGCGTACGCGAAGGGGTCCAGCTCCCGCCGCTGCCCGCGCCCGGCGTCTACGCCCGGCACAACGCGGTCGACGTCGCCGGTCTGCTGCCGGACGGCACCCCGTCCGAGCTGACCGTCAGCAAGACGCTGCGGGCCCGCGGCCAGATCCGGGACGTCTCCAGCGAGGCGCTGGAGGACCTGAAGGCACTGGAGCAGCGGGCCGCCGAGCGGCTCGGCCGTGAGGAGGCCTCGAAGTGAACCCGGTCAACTACCTGTACCTGTCGGCACTGCTGTTCACGATCGGCGCCGCAGGCGTGCTGATCCGGCGGAACGCGATCGTCCTGTTCATGTGCGTGGAGCTGATGCTCAACGCCTGCAACCTGGCCTTCGTGACCTTCTCCCGGATGCACGGCAACCTCGACGGCCAGATCATCGCCTTCTTCACGATGGTCGTCGCCGCCGCGGAGGTCGTGGTGGGCCTCGCGATCATCGTGTCGCTGTTCCGTACCCGCCACTCGGCCTCGGTCGACGACGCCAGCCTGATGAAGCTGTAAGGGGCGTTCACACAGTGGAGAATCTGATTGCGCTGCTGGTCGCGGCGCCCCTGCTCGGGGCGGCGGTGCTGCTGTGCGGCGGCCGGCGGCTCGACAAGGCCGGCCACTGGCTCGGCACCCTGCTCGCCGCCGTCTCCTTCGGCATCGGCGCGGCCCTGTTCGCGGACATGCTGGGGCGCGGCGCCGAGGACCGGGCCATGCACCAGAAACTGTTCAGCTGGATTCCCGTCGAGGGCTTCCAGGCGGACGTCGCCTTCCAGCTCGACCAGCTGTCGATGACCTTCGTCCTGCTGATCACCGGTGTCGGCACGCTCATCCACGTGTACTCGATCGGGTACATGGAGCACGACGACCGCCGCCGCCGCTTCTTCGGCTACCTGAACCTGTTCCTCGCGGCGATGCTCCTCCTCGTCCTCGCCGACAACTACCTGCTGCTGTACGTCGGGTGGGAGGGCGTCGGCCTCGCCTCGTACCTGCTCATCGGCTTCTGGCAGCACAAGCCCAGCGCGGCCACCGCCGCGAAGAAGGCCTTCCTGGTCAACCGGGTCGGCGACATGGGCCTGTCGATCGCGATCATGCTGCTGTTCACCACCTTCGGGACCTTCGCCTTCGGGCCGGTGTTCGCCTCCGTGGGGAACGCCACCGAGGGCAAGCTGACGGCGATCGCCCTGATGCTGCTGCTGGCCGCGTGCGGCAAGTCGGCCCAGGTGCCGCTGCAGTCCTGGCTCGGTGACGCGATGGAGGGCCCGACCCCGGTCTCGGCCCTGATCCACGCGGCCACCATGGTCACCGCCGGCGTGTACCTGATCACCCGGTCCGCGGCGGTCTTCAACGCCGCCCCGGACGCGCAGACCGCCGTGGTCGTGGTCGGCGCGGTCACGCTCCTCTTCGGTGCGATCGTCGGTTGCGCGAAGGACGACATCAAGAAGGCCCTGGCCGGTTCGACGATGTCGCAGATCGGCTACATGATCCTCGCCGCGGGCCTCGGCCCGATCGGGTACGCCTTCGCGATCATGCACCTGGTCACCCACGGCTTCTTCAAGGCCGGCCTCTTCCTCGGCGCGGGTTCCGTGATGCACGGGATGAACGACGAGGTCGACATGCGCAAGTACGGCGCCCTGCGGAAGTACATGCCGGTCACCTTCGTGACCTTCGGCCTCGGCTACCTCGCCATCATCGGCTTCCCGGGCCTGTCCGGCTTCTGGTCCAAGGACAAGATCATCGAGGCGGCCTTCGCCAAGGGCGGCACCGAGGGCTGGATCCTCGGGGCGGTCACCCTGCTCGGCGCGGGCATCACCGCCTACTACATGACCCGCGTCATGGTGCTCACGTTCTTCGGCGAGAAGCGCTGGCAGCCGGCGCCCGACCCGGCCACCGCGCCCAGCGTCGAGCCCGGGGTCGAAGCCCGCCCCGGAGAGATGCCCCACCCGCACGAGTCCCCGAAGTCCATGACCATCCCGATGATCGTGCTGGCCTTCGGCTCGGTCTTCGCGGGCGGCCTGTTCAGCCTGAACGAGGCCTTCGTGAAGTGGCTGGAGCCCGTCACCTCCTTCGAGCACGGCCACCCGCCCATCGGCGCCGGCGCCGTCACCGCCGCCACCGTCGTGGTGCTGCTCCTCGGCGTGGGCCTCGCGTACGCGCAGTACGGCCGCAGGCCCGTCCCGGTCGTCGCCCCGCGCGGCAGCTGGCTCACCCGGGCGGCCCGGCGGGACCTGCTCCAGGACGACTTCAACCACGTCGTACTGGTCCGCGGCGGGGAGCACCTGACCCGCTCGCTCGTCTACGTCGACCACAGCCTCGTCGACGGGGTGGTCAACGGGACGGCCGCCTCGGTCGGCGGGACCTCGGGTCGGCTGCGCAAGCTCCAGAACGGCTATGCCCGCAGCTACGCGGTCTCGATGTTCGGGGGCACGGCGATCCTCATCGCCGCGACCCTGCTGATGAGGGCGGTGTGAAATGAGTTTCCCGCTTCTGACGGTGACGGCCGCGGTGCCCGCGGTCGGCGCGGTCCTCACGGCGGCCGTCCCGGCCGCCCGACGGACCGCCGCCAAGTGGCTCGCGCTGCTCGTCTCGCTGGCGACCCTGGCCCTGGCCGTGCTCGTCGCGGTCCGCTTCGAGCCCGGGGGCGCGCGCTACCAGCTCACCGAATCGCACGCCTGGATCGCCGACTTCGGCGTCCGCTACGAACTGGGCGTCGACGGGATCGGGGTGGCGCTGATCGGGCTCACCGCCCTGCTCATCCCCTTCGTGATCGCGGCCGGCTGGCACGACGCCGACCCGCTGGAGACGTCCTCCTCGCGCTGGCGGCCCACGCAGGGCTTCTTCGCCCTGATCCTGCTGGTCGAGGCGATGGTCGTGATCTCCTTCGAGGCCACCGACGTCTTCCTCTTCTACATCTTCTTCGAAGCCATGCTCATCCCGATGTACTTCCTCATCGGTGGCTTCGCGGACCGGGCTCACTCCGGGTCCGACGAGAACGCGGCCGCGCAGCGCTCGTACGCGGCGGTCAAGTTCCTCCTCTACAACCTGGTCGGCGGCCTGATCATGCTGGCCGCGGTCATCGGGCTCTACGTGGTCGCAGGGAACTTCTCGCTCCAGGAGATCACCGCCGCCCGGGCCGCCGGAACGCTCGACATGGCGACCAACACCGAGCGGCTGCTCTTCCTCGGGTTCTTCTTCGCGTTCGCGGTGAAGGCCCCGCTGTGGCCGCTGCACACCTGGCTGCCCAACGCCATGGGCGAGGCCACCGCCCCGGTAGCCGTGCTGATCACCGCGGTCGTCGACAAGGTCGGCACCTTCGCGATGCTCCGCTTCTGCCTCGGGCTCTTCCCCGAGGCCAGCAAGTGGGCCACGCCGGTGATCCTGGTGCTGGCCCTGGTCAGCATCGTCTACGGCGCCCTGCTCGCCGTCGGGCAGCGCGACATCAAGCGGTTGGTCGCCTACGCCTCCATCTCGCACTTCGGCTTCATCATCCTGGGCATCTTCGCGATGACCTCCCAGGGGCAGTCGGGCGCGACGCTCTACATGGTCAACCACGGGCTCTCGACGGCGGCCCTGATGCTGGTGGCCGGCTTCCTGATCTCGCGGCGCGGCTCCCGGCTCATCGCCGACTACGGCGGCGTGCAGAAGGTGGCCCCGGTCCTCGCCGGCACCTTCCTGATCGGCGGCCTCGCCACCCTGTCGCTGCCGGGCCTCGCCCCCTTCGTCAGTGAGTTCCTGGTCCTGGTCGGCACCTTCGCCCGGTACCCGGTCGTCGGGATCATCGCCACCCTCGGCATCGTGCTCGCCGCGCTCTACACGCTGGTGCTCTACCAGCGCACCATGACCGGCCCCGTCAAGGAGGAGGTCCGGACCATGCCGGACCTGCGCCTGCGGGAGCTGCTGGTGGTCGCCCCGCTGATCGCCTTGCTGATCGGGCTGGGCGTCTACCCGAAGCCGCTGACCGAGATCGTCAACCCGGCGGTCAAGCACACCCTGTCCGACGTACACCAGAAGGACCCGAAGCCCGAAGTGGCTGTCGAGGCCAAGAACCGGGAGGCGGCGAAGTGAGCACGATGGCTGCTGCCCAAGGGCTGCTGACGCTGGCGGCCGCGGACCCGATCGAGAAGATCCCCGCCCCGCACATCGAGTACGCGCAGCTCGCGCCCACGCTCATCGTGGTGGGCGCGGCGGTCCTCGGAGTCCTCGTCGAGGCCTTCGTACCGCGCAGGTCCCGCTACTACGTCCAGGCCTTCCTCGCCGTCGCCGCACTGGCCTCGGCCTTCGCGGCGGTCGTCGGCCTGGCGGCCGGCGGGTACGGCAGCTCGAAGGCGCACATCGCGGCGATGGGCGCCGTGGCCGTGGACGGCCCGGCGCTGTTCCTGCAGGGCACGATCCTGCTGGCGTCGATCGTCGCGGTCTTCACCTTCGCCGAACGGCGCCTCGACCCGGCCGCACACGGCAACCGGGTGGACTCCTTCGCCGCGCAGGCGGCGTCCGTCCCGGGCAGCGACAGCGAGAAGGCCGCGGTCAAGGCGGGCTTCACCACCACCGAGGTCTTCCCGCTGGTGCTGTTCGCGATCTCCGGCATGCTGATCTTCCCGGCCGCCAACGACTTGCTGACGCTGTTCGTGGCCCTGGAGGTCTTCTCCCTCCCGCTGTACCTGCTGTGCGCCGTCGCCCGCCGCCAGCGGCTGATGTCGCAGGAGGCGGCGGTCAAGTACTTCCTGCTCGGCGCCTTCTCCTCCGCCTTCTTCCTCTTCGGCATCGCGCTGCTCTACGGGTACGCGGGCTCGGTCTCGTACGCGGTGATCGCGGACGTGGTGGACGGCAAGGTCAGCCAGCTGGACCCGGCGCTCGCCGACACCATGGGCAATGACGCGCTGCTGCTGATCGGCGGCGCGCTGATCCTGATGGGCCTGCTGTTCAAGGTGGGCGCGGTGCCCTTCCACATGTGGACGCCGGACGTCTACCAGGGCGCCCCGACCCCGGTGACGGGCTTCATGGCGGCGGCCACGAAGGTGGCAGCGTTCGGCGCGCTGCTGCGCCTGCTGTACGTGGTCCTGCCGGGCCTGCGGTGGGACTGGCGGCCGGTGATGTGGGGCGTGGCGATCGTGACCATGCTGGCCGGCGCGGTGATCGCGGTGACCCAGACCGACGTCAAGCGCCTGCTGGCGTACTCCTCGATCGCGCACGCGGGCTTCATCCTGGCCGGTGTGATCGCGACGTCGGCGGAGGGCGTCAAGTCCGTCCTCTTCTACCTGGGCGCCTACTCGTTCGTGACGATCGGCGCGTTCGCGGTGGTCACCCTGGTACGGGACGCGGGAGGCGAGGCGACGCACCTGTCCAAGTGGGCCGGCCTGGGCCGCCGTTCGCCGCTGACCGCGGCGGTGTTCGCGGTGTTCCTGCTGGCCTTCGCCGGCATCCCGCTCACCTCGGGCTTCGCCGGCAAGTTCGCCGTGTTCAAGGCGGCGGCGGAGGGCGGCGCGGGAGCGCTGGTCGTGATCGGTGTGATCTCGTCGGCCGTCGCCGCGTTCTTCTACATCCGCGTGATCGTGCTGATGTTCTTCAGCGAGCCGAAGGCGGACGGCCCCACGGTGGCCGTGCCGTCGCCGCTGACGATGACGACGATCGCGGTCGGCGTGGCCGTCACCCTGGTCCTGGGCGTGGCCCCGCAGTACTTCCTGGACCTGGCGGGCCAGGCGAGCACGTTCGTGCGGTAGCCTCCGGCGGTTCCGCGTCAGGGCCCGGCTCCCCCTCGGGGGGCCGGGCCCTGACGCGTGGCGGCGCTATTCGGCGGTACGGCGCTTCGGGGTGATGGCGGTGAGATCCAGGTCCATCGGGAACGGCACCGAGACCTTGAGGCGGTCGTGGAAGATGCCGGTGGCGACGTACGCCTTGGTGACCGGGTCGTATTCGTACACGTAGACGACGGCCCGGCCGTCCTTGTTCTCGACCCGCCAGAAGTGGGGGATCCTGGCGCGGGCGTACTTCAGCGGTTTGGCCTCGCGGTCACGAGCGACCGAGTCGGGCGACTCGACTTCGATGGCGAGCCGGACCATCTCCACGGGCAGGCGGGTCTGATACGGGTCTTCGTCGCCCTCCTCCACGACAAGCACGTCCGGCTCGGGCCTGTTGCGCTGGTCGATGTCGATCGTGAACTCGCGCAGGACCTCCAGCCCGTCCGGCACCAAGGACTCAAGCTGCCTTTCGAAGAATCGCAAGGCGTGCATGTGAAAACGAGTCTGCGGACTCACGAAGACCAAGCTCCCGTCGATCAGCTCCGTATGCGGAGGCAGGTGGGGAAGCCGGTCAAGGTCGTCGGCCGTCCAGCCGCCTGCCGGCGGGACGGGCCAGCGGTACGTCGGCTCGGTCTGCTGCGGCTGATGCGGCTGGGGGTCGACGCTCATCGGTAGTGCTCCCATGGGACGGAGTCTCGCGAGTCCGTTCAGCGTATCGCCGGGAAATCGGCTCCGGACCGTCCGCACGTGTGAACGTTGCCCGTCGCATTGACAGAGTCAGTGGCGGCTGGCATATGCGCGGACGTCCGCGTCCGGGTCCGAGGTGGCCGTGGCCAGGGCCGTGCGGGCCTCCGGGGTGGTGCGGTGGGCGCGCAGGGAGAGGACGGCGGCCTTGCGGACGTCCGCGTTCGGGTCCTTCAGGGCTTCGGCCAGGGCAGTCGCGGCCTCTTCCGGGGCGGCGGCGCGCAGGGCGGTGGCCGCGCCCGCCCGGACCTGCCAGGCCGGGTCGGCGAGGGCTGCGACGGCCCGGGCCGTGTACCCGTCCGGGCAGCCCGTGGCCGCGAGGGCCGCCAGCGCCGCGCCCCGGACCAGCGGGTCGGCGTCCGAGAGCAGGGGGTCCAGCGGGGCAGGGGAGGGGGAGTGGACGGCGGCCAGGCCCCTGGCCACCGTCACCCGGACCTCCCGGGCCGGGTCGGCGGCGGCCGCCGCCAGGGCCTCGACGGCGTCCACCGAGACCAGCGCCCGTACCGCGTGGATACGGACCTCCGGATCGGGGTCCGCGAGGGACCCGGCGTACAGGCCGGCCTCCCCCAGGCGCAGCGCGCGCAGGGCCTCCAGGGCGGCGGCGCGCACCACGGGGTCGGGCACCGGCAGCGCGGCCCGCAGGGCGGCCCCCAGTGCCGCGTCACCCGGCAGGACCTCCAGCAGCTCCCGCAGCGCGGCCGCGGCAGCCGCCCGTACCGCAGGGTCCGCATCGCCGAGGCGGGCCGCCAGCTCCGGCCCCGCCCCCGCCGGAACGGTTTCGCCGATCGCGGTCACGGCGGCGGCCCGTACCGCCGGATCGGGGTCGGCGAGGTACGGGCGCAGGGCCGCCAGGTCCGGGGACTCCTCGGCCAGGGCCAGGAGTTCGAGGATCCGGGGGGACGGCCCGGCCGGTGCCGCCGGGGCCGCGCCCCCGGTTGCCGCGGCTGCCGCCCCGGCCGTTGCCGCGCGCGCCGCCGGGACCGCCTCGCGCCGGCCCGCCGTCGCCACCGGGAGCAGTTCCACCCCGCCCAGGTGGCGTGCAGGGCCGCCCGCCGGGGCGAAGCCCTCCACCGGCACGAGGTAGGGCTCCACCGGCCGGGCCGTGAACTCCATCCGCCCCGCAGCCGACTTGCGCAGATCCAGGTGGTACAGCCAGTCCGCGTCGTCCCGCTCCGGGTGGTCCAGGCGCTCGTGGTAGAGGCCCCAGCGGGACTCCGTCCGCGCCAGCGAGGACCGGCCCGCCATCTCCGCGCAGTCCCGGATGAAGGACACCTCCGCGCACCGCATCAGCTCGTGCGGGGTCTGCGCCCCCATCTGCGCGATCTCCGCCTCCATCCGGGTGAACGCCTCGACCGCCAGCGACAGTTTCGCGCCCGTCTTCGGCGGGGCCACGTAGTCGTTCACGAAGCGGCGGAGCTTGTACTCGACCTGCGGCTGCGGCGGCCCGTCCGGGTTGCGCAGCGGCCGGTAGACCAGCTCGTGGGCGGCCGCCAGCTGGTCGGCCGGCAGGGGGCCCTCGTACGCCGTGTACTGCGCCGCGTCCGCGCCCGCCAGGTCGCCGAAGACGAACGCCCCGATCATGTAGTTGTGCGGTACGGAGGCCAGGTCGCCGGCCGCGTACAGCCGCGGGACGGTGGTGCGGGCGTGGTCGTCGACCCGGACGCCCGAGGCCGAGTGACCGCCGCACAGGCCGATCTCCGAGATGTGCATCTCGACGTCGTGGGTGCGGTAGTCGTGGCCCCGGCCCGCGTGGAAGGTGCCGCGCGTGGGCCGCTCGGTGGTGTGCAGGATCGTTTCGAGCGCGGAGAGGGACTCCTCCGGGAGGTGGCTGAGCTTCAGGTACACCGGCCCCCGGTCGGAGGCCAGTTCGGCCGCGAATTCCGCCATCATCTGCCCCGACCAGTAGTCGGAGTCGACGAACCGTTCGCCGTGCCGGTTGACCTGGTAGCCGCCGAAGGGGTTGGCGACGTAGGCGCACGCCGGACCGTTGTAGTCCTTGATGAGCGGGTTGATCTGGAAGCACTCGATCCCGGTCAGCGCCGCGCCCGCGTGGTAGGCCATGGCATAGCCGTCGCCCGCGTTCGTCGGGTTCTCGTACGTCCCGTAGAGGTAGCCGGAAGCCGGCAGGCCCAGGCGTCCGCAGGGGCCGGTCGCCAGGACCACCGCCCCGGCGCGCACGGTGACGAAGGCGCCGGTGCGGGTGTGGAAGGCCGCCGCGCCGATCGCGCGGCCGTCCTCGGGGGAGGTCAGGACCCGTACCGGCATCACCCGGTTCTCGATCCGGATCCGCTCGCGCATCTCGCGCCGGCGCAGCTGCCGGTAGAGGACCTTCTTGACGTCCTTGCCCTCCGGCATGGGCAGCACGTACGAGCCGGAGCGGTGCACCTGGCGCACCGCGTACTCGCCGTGCTCGTCCTTCTCGAACTTCACCCCGTACGACTCCAGGCGCTGGACCATCGCGAAGCCGCGGGTGGCGGTCTGGCGGACGGTGGACTGGTCGACGATGCCGTCGTTGGCGCGGGTGATCTCCGCGACGTAGTCGTCGGGTTCGGCGCGGCCGGGCACGACGGCGTTGTTGACCCCGTCCATGCCCATGGCGAGGGCGCCGGAGTGCCGGACGTGCGCCTTCTCCAGCAGCAGTACCCGGGCCCCGCGCTCCGCGGCGGTCAGCGCCGCCATCGTGCCGGCGGTGCCGCCGCCGATGACGAGGACGTCGCAGGTGAGTTCCTCGGCGTCGGCGATCGCGGGGATGTCCATGGTGCGGCCCTTCGGGTACGGGTACGGGGCGGATGGGGGTGGTTCAGAGGGAGCTGAGGATCTGCTGCCGGAGCCGGGAGCGGTCGGTGTCGCGCCGCCGCGGGTGCGGTACGTCGAGCACCTCGCCGCCGTCGGCGCCGAGGAGGACGACGCGGTCGCCGAGGAACAGCGCCTCGTCCACGTCGTGGGTCACGAAGACGACGGTCGCCCCGGTCCCGGCGAGGACGTCGACGAGGAGGTCCTGCATCTCCGAGCGGGTCTGCGCGTCCAGCGCCCCGAACGGCTCGTCCATGAGGACGGCGCGGGGGCGCGCGACGAGGGCGCGGGCCAGCTGTACGCGCTGGCGCTGGCCGCCGGAGAGCTGGTGCGGGAGCTTGTGCGCGTGATCGGCGAGGCCGACGCGGGCCAGCCACTCCGCGGCGGCGGCACGGCGTTCCGCGCGGGGCGTTTTGCGGATGGCGAGGGGGAGCTCGACGTTGGCGCCGGCCGTCCGCCAGGGCAGCAGGGCGTCGTCCTGGAAGACGAGGGCCCGCCCGGCGTCCGGCCCGGTGATGGCCCGGCCGTCCTGCTCGGCCCTCCCGCGGAGCGGCGGCAGCAGCCCGGCGAGGGTGCGCAGCAGGGTCGACTTCCCGCAGCCGGAGGGTCCCACGACGGCCAGTACCTCGCCGGGCCGGACGTCGAGGTCGAGCCGGTCGAGGACGGCGGCGCCGGGGCGGCCCAGCCGGACGCCGTCGAGGCGGAGGGCGGCGCCGGCCGGGACGGCCGCGAGGGCGGGTGCGGGTGGGGTGGTGGGTGCGGGCATGGGCCGCCTCTTCCTCCGAGTGCGTGGTGCGGACGGGCAGGACAGGGCTGCGCCGGGGCCGTTCGGGCGGGGTCGGGGCACGAGGGCTTCCCGGTCAGGGCGTGCGGGCCGGCGTTCGGGGGCGGTGGCCCGGACCGGGCTGCCCGGGCCGCAGGCGCGGGGTGTCCTCCAGGCCGGGGCGTGGGCCGCGGAGCCGGGGGACCGGCCGCGGCGCGGGCCCCGCCGGGCCCTGCGCAGGCAGCCAGTGCGTGAGGCGGCGGCCCGCCCGTTCCACCACCGTCGAGGTCAGCCAGCCCAGCACGCCGATGGTGACCATCCCGACGAACACCGCCGGGTAGTCCACCACCGTGTAGTCCTGCCAGGTCCGGTACCCGACCCCGTACTCCCCGGAGATCATCTCGGCGGAGATCACACAGATCCACGCCACGCCCATCCCCACCGACAGCCCGCCGAAGATCCCCGGCAGGGCGCCCGGGAGGACCACCGAGAACAGGACCCGCCCCCGCCCCCCGCCCATCGTGAGGACCGCCTCCTCCCACACCGGCGACAGCGCCGCCACCGCGTGCCGGGTCGAGACCAGCACCGGGAAGAAGGCGGCCGAGCAGGTGATGAAGACGATCCCCTGCTCGTTCGAGGGGAACAGCAGGATCGCCACCGGCACCAGCGCGATCGCCGGGATCGGCCGCAGCACCTCCACCAGCGGCCCCAGCAGGTCCGCCGCCGTCCGGGAGCGGGCGATGGCCGTGCCCGCCGCCACGCCCAGCACCGCGGCCAGCACGAAGCCCGTCACGATCCGGCTCAGGCTGGAGCCGAGGTCCTCCCAGTAGGGACCGGTCGAGGCCCGTTCCACGAGCCGTGACGCCACCTCGCCCACCGTCGGGAACTGCTCGAACCGCAGCAGCCCCAGGTCGACGTCCCACGCGGTCAGCCCCTGCCATGCCACCAGGGCCGCCCCGAGCGAAGCCGCGCGCAGCAGTCGGCGCCCCGGGGTCATGAGGCCAGGGCTCCGGCCTCGGCGAAGCCCACGATCCGCGCCCCGGATTCCCGGTGCCGGTCGACGTACGCCGTGGCGCCCGCCCGGGTCACGAAGGCCCGCAGGTCGGAGCCCTCGGCCACCCAGACCGCCCGGTCGGCGAACCAGAGGGTTCCGGTCACCGCGTCCGGCACGTACGCCGCCCGGACGTCGGCGCCCTTCGCCGCCTTGAGGAGTTCGCGCGGGGAGTCGAAGGACTCGGTGCGGGCCTGGCCGCGCCTCCAGAGCTCGGCGCGGGCGGGCGCGGCCACCGGGTAGTCCTGGCCCGTGGCGACCCGCTGCAGCGGGGCCGGGTCCACGAAGGCGTCCACGTCCACGTCCGCCACCAGCTTCGCGTCCTTGAGCACCGGCACGTCCGCCTTCAGCGCCGCCACCAACTCCGGGCGCAGGGCCGGGTCGAAGGTCGCGATGCCGCTCGCACCGTTGTAGAGGTAGACGACCTCGGCCGGCAGCCCCGTCTCCTTCGCCACCGACTCGGCCGCGGCGACCGGATTCGTCCGCAGGTAGTCGGTCGCCTTGCGCTGCGCCCGCAGGAAGTCGTCCAGGACCCCCGCCCGCTGCGCGGCGAACTTCTCGCGCACCGTGACCCCGTGGAAGGTCGGCACGTTCAGCTCCGCGCCGTCGTACAGGGCCTTCGCCTTCCCCTCGTAGGCCAGCTGCCCCGGCCAGGCCACGAACTGCGACAGCGCGTCCGCGCTGCCCGCCTGGAGGGCGGAAGCGCCCACGCTGGGCTGCTGGTTGAGCTTCTGGATGCCGCTCGCCGGGTCGATCCCGGCGCGCTGCAGGGCCCGTACGAGGGTGCCGTCGGCGGCCGAGCCGACGGAGGTGGACACCTTCTTGCCGCGCAGGTCGCTGAGCGACTCCAGTGGCGAATCGGGGGCGGCGACCACCGTGTTGAGGCCGCCGCGCAGGTTGTAGCCGGTGACGGAGACCAGCCGGGTGGGCTGTTTCAGCTCCCGCCCGCGCGCCGCGTTGATGAGCAGCGGGAAGTCGCCCATCGAACCGATGTCGATCTTCCCGGCGGTCATCTGCGCGGTGATCGGTGCACCGGTGGCGTAGTCCTGCCAGTCGACCTTGTACGTGACGCCGTCCTTCTTGCCGCGGGCCGCGAGCTCCTGCTCGAAGTAGCCGAGGGAGCGCAGCAGGGTGCCCGCGGTGACGGTGTTGATGGTCTTGGACTGGTAGCCGACGGTCACGGTGACGGTCTTGGAGCCGTCCGCCCCGGACGCGCTGCCGCACCCGGTGGCCAGGGGGCCGAGGAGGGCGGCGAGGGCGAGGGGGAGGACGCGGGCGGGGGTTCTGGTGCTGCGCATGGGGAGAGGGCCTTTCACCGGAGCAGGTAGGGCATGTTGACGGTCACCGCGCCCGTGGGGCAGCGGGCGGCGCAGGGGCCGCAGTACCAGCACTCGTCCACGTGCATGTAGGCCTTGCCGCTGTCCTGGTGGATCGCGAGCGAGTCGAGCGGACACATGTCGACGCAGAGGGTGCAGCCGTCGATGCACAGGGACTCGTCGATGGTCACGGGCACGTCGCCGCGCTGGGGGACCAGAGGCATGGCTGTCTCCAGGGAAGGGGGGTCGTGGCAAACAGGGGCGTGGCGGGGGAGGGGTTCACAGGGAGCGGTGGAGCAGCCCGCCCATGGTGATCCGGTCGCCGCGGAAGCGGATGAACTCCAGGTCCACGGGCCGCCCGTCGCGCAGATGGGTGAGCCGCTCCAGCAACAGGACGGCTGCTCCGCGCGGGGCGCTGAGGACGGCGGCGGAGTGCGCGTCGGCGTTGACGGCTTCCAGGGTGATCTCGGCGTGGCCGAGCGGCTGCCCGGTCAGGGTTTCCAGCAGCCGGAAGACGTCGGTGTTCTCCAGGTCGCAGCCGATCAGTCCGGCGCCGACGTCCAGGGGTACGTAGGTCAGGTCGAGGGAGAGCGGCAGCCCGTTCAGGCGCCGCAGCCGCTCGATGTAGAGCACCTCGCTGTGCTCGGGCAGGCCCAGCCGGCCGGCGACGGGTGCGGGGGCGCGCACCGGGCCGACCGTGCGGACCTCGTTGGTGACCCGGCCGTGCTCGTGCAGGGTTTCGGCCAGGCCCTGGAGGCGGTCGAGGCCGTGCGGGTACTTCTCGCAGACGACGACGGTCCCGACCCCGGGCCGGCGTTCGACGAGCCGTTCCCCGCGCAGCAGGTCGAGGGCCTGGCGGACGGTGTTGCGCCCGGCGCCGTACTCGGCGGCGAGGGCGCCCTCCAGGGGGAGGACCCCGCCGGGATAGCCGCCGGCCAGGATCTGGTGGCGCAGCAGGTCGGCGAGCTGCCGCGCCTGGTCCGCGCGCAGCCGCCGCCGGCGCGCGGCGGCGACCGGGACGGTGTGCGCGGAAGTGCGTTCGGCTGGCATGGCAGGGAACGTACCGGCGGTCCGGCGGCAGTGGTGTTGCAGCAGTATTGCGCCACCGCAGACTCTGAGGGCGGCGCTGTGACCTGCGGTTTCGGCGGGGTGGCGGAAAGATCCGCCACCCCGCCGTTCACCCTTCGGACTAGCGGGATCCCACGATGCGGCCGGTGACCTCGCCCAGGCCCACCCGGGTGCCGTCGGGGCCGGGGGCCCAGGCGGTGAGGGTGACGGTGTCCCCGTCCTCCAGGAAGGTGCGCTTGCCGTCGGCGAGCTCGATGGCGTCGCGGCCGTTCCACGTCAGCTCCAGCAGGGAGCCGCGCTGGCCGACCTCGGGGCCGCTGACCGTGCCGGAGCCGTACACGTCGCCCGTCCGCAGGGAGGCGCCGTTGACCGTCATGTGGGCGAGCTGCTGCGCCGCGGTCCAGTACATCGAGGCGAAGGGCGGCTGCGCGACCTCCTGCCCGTTGATGGAGACGGTGATGTGCAGGTCGAAGCCGCCGGGCGTCTCGGCCCCGGCGTCGTCGAGGTAGGGCAGCAGCGGGAAGTCCCGGGCGGGCGGGGTGACCCGGGCGGCCTCCAGGGCGTCCAGCGGGGTCACCCAGGCGGAGACGGAGGTGGCGAAGGACTTGCCGAGGAAGGGGCCCAGCGGCACGTACTCCCAGGCCTGGATGTCGCGCGCGGACCAGTCGTTGAGCAGGAACAGCCCGAAGACGTGGTCCTCGAACTCGCCGAGCGCCACCGGACGGCCCAGCTCGGAGGGGGTGCCGACGACGAAGCCGACCTCGGCCTCGATGTCGAGCTTGACGGACGGGCCGAAGACGGGTGCCGGGTCGGCGGGTGCCTTGCGCTGGCCGCTGGGGCGGACGACCTCGGTGCCGGAGACGACGATGGTGCCGGAGCGGCCGTGGTAACCGATCGGCAGGTGCTTCCAGTTGGGCGTCAGCGCGTCGCCGTCCGGACGGAAGATCCTGCCGACGTTGGTGGCGTGGTGCTCGCTCGCGTAGAAGTCGACGTAGTCGGCGACCTCGTACGGGAGGTGCAGGGTGACGGTGTCCAGCGGCGTCAGGTGCGGCTCGACCGTCGCGCGGTGGCCGGGGTCGGTCACCCAGGCGGTCAGCGCACGCCGCACGTCGCGCCAGACCGGGCGGCCGGCGGCCAGCAGCGGGTTGAGGGAGGGCTGCCCGAGCAGTGCGGCGTACGGGGAGCCGAGCGCGGCCGCGACCGCCCCCGCGTCGAGCACGTGTCCGCCGATGCGCACGCCGATGCGGTGGCGCGGCTCCTCGGGCGTCGAGAAGACGCCGTAGGGGAGGTTGTGCGGCCCGAACGGGTCGCCCTCGGGGACATCGAGGGGGCTCTGCTGGGGCATGGGGTGCTGCCTCGCTTTCGATGTGGTCCGGGGGTGTCCCGGGGGCTTGTTGACACGTTACGTGGCTGGTGGGGCCTGCGGGAGGCCGGATTCGGGCGCTATTTGTAGGACTTGTCCAATGGGGTCCGTATCCTTGCGCCCGTGACTTCCGCCGTGACTTCCGTGCATTCCGCCGTGCATTCCGCCCTCCCCTATGCACTCGTGGCCACCGATCTGGACGGGACCCTGCTGCGCGCCGGAGACACCGTCTCGGCCCGCTCGTACGCGGCGCTCGCGCGGGCGCGCGCCGCGGGCGCCCAGCACATCATCGTCACCGGGCGCCCCGTCCCGCAGGTCCGGCACGTCCTGGACGGCCTCGGCTACACGGGGCTCGCGGTGTGCGGGCAGGGCGCGCAGGTGTACGACGTGGCGGGCGCGCGCCTGTTGCACTCCGTTCCGCTGGACCGGGACCTGGCGGACGTGGCGCTGGGGAAGATCGAGGCGGAGATCGGGGAGGTCTACGCGGCGGTCAACCAGGAGGGGGTGGACGCGGAGATGCTGATAGGGCCGGGCTACCGGATGTGGCACCCGCACCTGCCGACGGTGCGGGTGGGGCGCCGGTCCGACCTGTGGGCCTCGCCGATCAACAAGGTGCTGCTCCAGCACCCCGAACTCGACGACGACGAACTGACGCGGGTGGCGCGGTCGGTGGTCGGGGACCTGGTCAACGTGACGATGGCGGGGGAGCACACCGTGGAACTCCAGCCGCCGGGCGTGGACAAGGCGAGCGGTCTGGCGCGCGCCGCGGAGGTCCTGGGCGTGGCGGCGGACTCCACGATCGCCTTCGGTGACATGCCGAACGACATTCCGATGTTCGCGTGGGCGGCGCGCGGGGTGGCCATGGCCAATGCGCACCGGGAGCTGGTGGCCGTGGCCGACGAGGTCACGCTGTCCAACGAGGACGACGGCATCGCGGTGGTCCTGGAGCGGCTGTTCGGCTGAGGGGCCGACGGCGCGCCTCAGGTCGCCGCGCGGGGGAGGCGGCGCTGCCACGTGCGGTGGAAGACCACCTCCTCGCCCTCCCGGCACACCACCTCGTTCGCCACGAGGAAGCCGCCCTCGTCGCAGGTGGTCTCCGCGTGCGTCTCGACCTGCGCGTCCCACGCCGGCTCGGGCCGGTGCATGCGGATCCGCCGGTCCGAACGGGCCCGCGCCGACAGCGGATCCGCCTCCTGGATCTCGTACACGTCCTGTGCGTCCTCGGTGACCTCCAGCCCGTCCGGGTACACCCGCGTGCCCCCGTCCCGGGGGTCCACCTCCAGGCGCCACGTCCCGCGCGCGACGTCCCGTACGACGAGCCGCTGCGGCGCGGGCTCGTCCAGCGTGGCCGGAACGGCCACCGCCAGCGGCGGCGCCTGCTCCGGGGCCTCGAAGGCGATCCCGGAGTCCGCCCCGGCGGCGGCCGCGGACCGCACCGGCAGGGTCAGCGCGCTGCCCGCCGGTTCCAGCGTCCAGCCCGCCTGCGAACCGGCCCGCGGCCAGACCCAGGGCCAGTACGCCGAGGAGAGCGCGAGCCGGATCCGGTGGCCGGGCGGGAAGGCGTGCCCGGTGGCGCTCAGCTCGAAGGACACGTCCTCGTAGGCGCCCAGCGGCCACGGCACCGCCTTCTCCCGGCCCTGGCGCGCCGAGAGGTTCAGCGCGCCCCGCGTGACCAGCGTGGAAGCGCCGTCCGGGGCCACGTCGCACAGCCGCGCCACGACCTGCCCGTACGGGACGTCCAGCCGCAGCCGGAGGGTGACCTGCGGCCGGCCGAGGACCTCCACCGGGCCCGCGTCCGGCACCGGGAACTCGAAGCACGCCGACTTCGCGTCCTCCTCCCGCTGGTCGGGCGGCAGGTCGGCCTCGTCGCCGGAGGGGACGAACCGCCCGGCGTCCACGCCCGTGTGCTGCGGCGAGGCCACGATCACCGGTGCGCCCTGGAGCCCGTAGGTCACGGGGGTGACGGAGGGGGAGGGCCAGGCCGGGTCGCCGGCCCAGCGGCCCTCCAGGTACTCGTACGCCGTCGCCGGGGGGTGCGAGCGCGCGATCCAGGAGCGCAGCAGGGGCTCGTCCATCACGCCGTTGCCGGCGCCCTTGAGCCAGTGGTCCCACCACCGCAGCGTCTCCTGCAGGAAGCCGACGGCCGGGCCGGGTGACAGCCCGTGGTCGGGGTACTGGTGCGCCCACGGGCCGATCAGGCCCCGGACCCGGTCGGCGGGCAGGGCGGCCAGCAGCCGCAGCACCGTGTCCCGGAAGGGGTCGTGCCAGCCGCCCACCGCCAGCACCGCCGCGCCGATCGCCCCGAGGTCCTCGCCGGCGCCGGCGAGGTGCCAGTACGCGTCCCGGGTCTGGTGCGCCAGCCAGGTGTGGACCGGTGGCTCGACCGCTTCCAGCCGGGCGAGCCACTGCTCGCGCCAGCCGTCGCCGGTGAACAGCGGATCCGGCGGACACGCGGCGAGGGCCGTCAGGGCCGCAGCCCGGGCGTGCATGCCCGCGGCCGTCGCCGAGCCGCCCCAGTAGGAGACGCCGTTGTCGTAGGGGTCGTCCGTCGAACAGACCGCGACCACCGCCTTCAGGGCCGGCGGCGCCAGTGCGGCGATCCGCAGGCCGGCGGTGGCGCCCCGGCCGATCCCGAACGCCCCCACCGAGCCGGTGCACCACGGCTGCCGGGCGAGCCACTCCACCACCGCGGCCCCGTCGGCCGCCTCCCGGTCACCGTACGGGTCGCCGGGGCTCCCCCCGCTGCAGCCGTGGCCCCGTGCGTCCACCCGGACCGACGCGTAGCCGTGGCCCGCGTACCAGGGGTGGCGCTGGGCGTCGCGCGGCGCGGTACGGTCCGTCAGCCGGTCGGGCAGGTACTCCAGCAGCGCCGGAACCGCCTCGTCCGCCCGCGGGCGCCAGATCCGGGCGTACAGTTCGACGCCGTCCTGCAGGGGGATCCGGACGTCCGCGCGGGCGGTGTCGTAGGGGAAGTCGGTGCGGATGATCATCGGATTCGACTCCCCGGTCCGCCAGGTCGGTCGCGGTTCTGGATGAAAGGAATGCTCCGGTCGTTCCGCCCCATCATGAAACATACCGGCGCGTATCGGGCGGTGCGCGGGCGGCGACATGATGGGCGCTCTCGGTGATCGAAAACAGACCGGATACGCTGGCTTGAGTGATGGCAGCGACACATCGACAATCCAGGTGATCGTCAGCGTGATCGTCAGCAGACAGGAGTACCCCTCGTGACCGTCGTCGGGCCGTTCGGACTGAGCGTGCGGGACCAGGCTCTTGAGACCGATGTCCAGGCCGGACTGGCCGCCGTCGAGGCGGGTCTGCTGGAGGCCACCAAGAGCGAAGTCCCCTTCATCACCGAGGCCGCACAACACCTGGTGCGGGCCGGGGGCAAGCGGTTCCGCCCGCTGCTGGTGATGCTGGCCGCCCGTTTCGGCGATCCGTACGCGCCCGGAGTGGTGCCCTCCGCCGTGGTCGTGGAGCTCACCCATCTGGCGACGCTCTACCACGACGACGTCATGGACGAGGCGGACGTACGCCGCGGAGTGGCCAGCGCCAACGCCCGCTGGGGCAACTCGGTGGCCGTCCTGACGGGTGACTTCCTCTTCGCCCGCGCCTCGCACATCCTGGCCGACCTCGGGCCGGAGGCCGTACGCATCCAGGCCGAGGCCTTCGAGCGGCTGGTGACGGGCCAGATCCTGGAGACGGCCGGCCCGCGCGACGGCCGCGACCCCGTCGCGCACTACCTCGACGTCATCGCCGGCAAGACCGGCTCGCTGATCGCGGTCTCCGGCCGGTTCGGCGCGCTGATGTCCGGCGCCGACGAGTCGGTCGTCGACATCCTGACCCAGTACGGGGAGCGTCTCGGCACCGCCTTCCAGCTCGCCGACGACGTCCTCGACATCGCCTCCGACTCCCACGAGTCCGGCAAGACCCCGGGCACGGACCTGCGCGAGGGCATCCCCACGCTGCCGGTGCTGCGGCTGCGCGAGATGGCGGCCCAGGGCGGCGCCGCCGAGGACCTGGAGCTCGTACGCCTCCTGGACGGCGACCTCACCGACGACGCACGGCACGCCGAGGTGCTCTCGCGGCTGCGGGTGCACCCGGCGCTGGAACAGGCCCGCCGGGACACCATCCGCTACGCGCAGGACGCCCGGGCCACGCTCGCCCCGCTGCCGGAGTGCTTCGCGAAGTCGGCGCTGGAGGAGCTGTGCGACGCGGTGGTGCACCGCGCCGGCTAGCCGGACCGGACACCGGCCCCCTTGAGCTGCGTATTGAGCTGCGTACCTCCTGAGCCGCGTACGGCCGGAGGAGCGCCCGGGCCCCGTCTCCCCTACGGGTAAGGGGGGACGGGGCCCGGTGCGTGTCATCCCAGGGGTGTACGCGGAGTTGAGTCCGCGGAGTGACGCCCCGACCCCCTCCCCTTTGGTCAGATAGAGGCACAACGCCACCAGATCGGGTGACAAAGGGGTAGGGCAGACATGGCAACGAACGCAAAGACCCGCAAGACCGCACGGTATGCCGTTCCGGTCGCGGTGGCGGGTGTGGCCGCCGCGACCGTGGCGATGGTCCCGGCCTTCGCGAACTCCGGCAGCCCGGACCTGCCGCCGGTGACGGCCCAGCAGCTGATCGAGAAGGTCGCCGCCTCGGACGTGCAGCAGCTGTCCGGCAGTGCGCGCATCACCACCGACCTCGGCCTGCCCACCCTGGCGAGCGGCCTGCTCGGCGGCGCGGCGGGCGGCGCGGGCGGGGGCGGCGGCTCGGCCGATCCGCAGGACCGGATCGCCCAGTTGGCGAACGGGACGCACACGGTGCGGGTCGCGGCCGACGGACCGGACCGCCAGAAGCTCACGTTCGTGGACGGCAAGGACGAGTACAGCGTCATCCACAACGGCGCGGACGTCTGGGGATACGACAGCAAGTCCAACGAGGTCTGGCACGAGAAGAACCAGGACGCCGGGAAGCAGGCCGGCCGGCCGGCCGGATCGCCCCAGCAGCTGGCCCAGGAGATCCTGAAGGCCGCGGGCCCGACCACGGACGTCGGCGTGGGCGACACCGCACAGGTGGCGGGCCGGGACGCCTACCAGCTGGTGCTGAAGCCGAAGCAGAGCGGCTCCACGATCGCCTCGGTCAAGATCGCGGTGGACGCGAAGAACGGCGTCCCGCTGCGCGTCCAGCTGCTGGCGACGGAGGGCGGCAAGCCGATCGTCGACGCGGGCTTCACCAAGGTGGACTTCGCCAAGCCGTCCGCGGACACCTTCGCCTTCACCGCCCCCAAGGGCGCCAAGGTCACCGAGGGCGCCGACCACGCCCCGGGCAAGGCCGGCAAGGACGACAAGGACGGTAAGGAGTGGAAGGGCCTGGAGGCCTTCCCCGGCCTGGAGGGCCTGACCGGCGCAGCGGGCGGCAAGGGCGAGACGAAGGTGCTCGGCGAGGGCTGGGCGACGATCGCCCGCATCGACACGGGCCTCGGCAAGAGCCTCAAGGAGCTGGAGAACGACAAGAACGCCCCCAAGGAGGCCAAGCAGTTCCTGGGCAGCCTCGGGGACAAGGTCAGCGGGAAGTTCGGTGAGGGCCGGCTCTTCAAGACCCGTGTGGTCAACGCCCTGATCACGGACGACGGCAAGGTCTACGTCGGTGCGGTCACCAAGGACGCCCTGGTGAAGGCGGCCGACGCCAACAAGTAACCCGGTGTGAGGAGCGCGCCCGAAGGGTGGGCGGGGACTGTGTCCCTGCCCACCCTTCGGCCGTTCCGGCCCTTCGTACAGCGGCCCCGCTGTACGGTGAAGGACATGTCGAGACACGTCACCATCCGCCTGGACGAAGAGTTCCACGAACGCCTGAAGGCGCGCGCGGCGGCGCTGGGGACGACGGTCACCGCGCTGATCACCGAGGTGACGGAACGCGAACTCGACGAGGACCGGAAGAACTTCCTTTCCGGGATAGAGGAGTTCGCCGACCACTGGGGCTACTTCCAGGAGCGGTTCGGCAATTGAAGATCACCATGGAGTGGGCCTGGACCGCTCTGGCCCACCATCTTCCGTCCGATCCCGCCGTGTGGGATCCCTCCGGGGTGGCCGCCGCGGTCGCCCGGCACCAGAACGACCTCGTCCTGGTGCCCGAACAGCCCGCCCCGGACACCGCGTGGCGGGCCGCCGCGTTCCTGCACACGCTCGCCGTGTGCCCCGCGCTGGAATCGCCGATGAACGAGTTCTACGCGGCCGCCGCCACCCGCTCGTACCTGCGGGTGGCGGGAGCCACTCAACTGCCCTCCCCGGAGGAGCTCGGCGACCTGGTGGAGGCGGCGAAGCTGGGCCGCGCGGACGTGTGCGCGGTGGCCGAGGAGCTGCGCGCCCTGATCCGGGAGCCGCAGGCCGCCGGGCCGTCCTCGCAGGGGGCGTCCTCCTAGGCCGTCCCTCCTAGAAGGTGATCTTCCAGCTGTTGATGTAGCCGACGTCCTGCGCCGCGACGTCCTTGACCTGGAGCTTCCAGACGCCGTTGGCGACCTCGCTGGAGGCGTTGACGGTGTAGGACGCCACCACGTTGTCCGCGGAGTCGGAGCCGGAGGAGTTCTTCAGCCGGTACGCCGTGCCGTCCGGGGCGATCAGGTCGACCACCAGGTCACCGCGGTAGGTGTGGACGATGTTCACGTCGACCTTGGTGGTGGCCGGGGCGTTGCCCGTGACGCCGGAGACCGTGATCGGCGAGGTCACCGCGGCCCCGGGGGAGTCCGGGATGTTCACGTCCGCCGTGTTCTCGAAGGAGGGGCCGGGCGGTACCGGGGTGGCTGCCCCGAGGTTCCAGATCGCGTAGGCGATGGCGTCGGAATTGCGGTCCAGGGCGGTGTCGTTGATATTCGCCGTGGTGTCGCAGGAGGAGTGGTAGCAGCGGTCGAAGGCCTGACCGGAGGTACCGCCCCACTTCTGGGCCTGCGCCGCGGTCTTGGTGTAGTCCGCGCCGGAGAACAGGCCGCCGACCGGGATGCCCGCGCTCTTGAAGGGGGCGTGGTCGGAGCGTCCGTCGCCCTCGGTCTCTATCTCCGTCGGGATGTTCAGGCCCGCGAAGTACGTCTTGAAGGTCTGCTCGATCGTCGGGTCGTCGTCGTAGACGAAGTACCCCGGGTTCGGGGAGCCGATCATGTCGAAGTTCAGGTAGCCGGAGATCTTCGCCTTCTCGGCGCTCGGCAGGTTGTTGACGTAGTACTTGGAGCCGACCAGTCCGAGCTCCTCCGCCCCCCACCAGCCGAACCGCAGGTGCTTGGTGGGCTGGAGCTGTGCGCGCGACACGGCCAGCGCGGTCTCCAGGACGGCCGCCGAGCCGGATCCGTTGTCGTTGATGCCGGGACCCGCGGTCACCGAGTCCAGGTGCGAACCGGCCATCAGCACCGAGTTGGGGTCGCCGCCCGGCCAGTCGGCGATCAGGTTGTAGCCGGTGGCCCCGCTGCTGGTGAAGGTCTGCAGGGAGGTGGTGAAGCCGGCCGCGTCCAGCTTTGCCTTCACGTAGTCGATCGAGGCCTTGTACCCGGCCCTGCCGTGGGCGCGGTTTCCGCCGTTGCCGTTGGCGATGGTCTGGAACTGCGCCAGGTGCGCCTTGACGTTGGCCAGCGGGATGTCGGGCGGAGTGGGGGCCGCGGCCGCGGTCGTGGGGGAGGCCAGTGCGGCGGGGGCGGTGGAGGCGAAGAGGCCGGCGACCGCGAGGGCGGTCACGGCGGCAAGACGCCGGGAGGCGGACAGGCTCATGTGGGGGCTCTCCGGGATTCCGTTGGGGATGGAACGGAACGTGCGGGGGTGGCGCAGGTGAGCGATCGTGCGTCAGTGCGAGCCCGATGTTGAGTGAGATATGACGACGCGTCAAGACCGGGATCCGGTCAGGGTGGTTCGGAAAACGGACGATCCCCGTTGCGGAGGTTCCGCAACGGGGATCGTGGGGGGTATGGGCGCGGAGTTACGCCGGCTCGTGGGCCGGCGCCGTCGGCGATCCGCTGGCGCGCAGCGCCTCAAGCCGGATCCGGGACTGCCGCGCCGTGCGCAGCGCGTCCCAGGTCAGCAGCGCGAGCGCCGCCCAGACCAGGGAGAACCCGGCCCAGCGCTCGGGCGGCATGGCCTCGTGGAAGTACAGGACGCCCAGCCCGAACTGGAAGACCGGGGCCATGTACTGGAGCAGCCCGAGGGTGGAGAGCGGAACCCGGATCGCCGCCGCGCCGAAGAACACCAGCGGGATCGCGGTGACCAGCCCGGTCGCGGCGAGCAGGGCGGAGTGCCCGGGGCCCTCGGCGGCGAAGGTGGACCGGCCCTGCGTGCCCAGCCACAGCAGGTAGCCGAGCGCGGGCAGGAACAGCAGCGCGGTCTCGGCGGCCAGCGACTCCACGCCGCCCATGTCGAGCTTCTTCTTGATCAGCCCGTACGTGGCGAAGGAGAAGGCCAGCACCAGCGAGATCCACGGCGGCCGCCCGTACCCGATGGCGAGGACCAGCACGGCGGCCGCGCCGATGCCGACCGCCGCCCACTGGGCGCGGCGCAGCCGCTCGCCGAGGACGAGCACGCCGATCGCGATGGTGACCAGCGGGTTGATGAAGTAGCCGAGGCTGGCCTCGACCACGGCCCCGTGGTTGACGGCCCAGATGTACAGGCCCCAGTTCACGGAGATCACCGAGGCGGCGAGGGCGGTCAGGCCCAGCTTGCGGGGCTGGCGCAGCAGCTCGCGTATCCAGCCCCAGCGGCGCAGTGCGAGCAGTACCACGCCGACGAAGGCCAGGGACCACACCATGCGGTGGGCGAGGATCTCGACGGCCTCCGAGGGCTTGAGGAGCGGCCAGAAGAGGGGGACGAGCCCCCACATCCCGTATGCGCCGAATCCGTAGAGCAAACCCGTGCGCTGCTCGTTCTCTGCCTTCACGGGGCCTCCCGTACGTGTTTCGGCCAACTTCACGAAGGTAGCGCCGTACGGGGCGGATGTCATGCCCGTTTACACGAGATACTCATGACATCTTCGTGGCCTTGCGGGGCGGCCCCCGGCGGGCTGGGACGGGTTCTGGCACTGGGAGCGCTGTGGCGTTCAGGCCAGGGCCGAGGCGATCGCGTGGGCCACCGGGGTGGTCGGGCGCCCGATGAGCCGGGACAGGTCGCCGCCGGTGTGGGCCAGCCGGCCCCGGGAGATCGCCGCGTCCACGTCGACGAGGATCGCCGCGAAGCCCTCGGGCACCCCGGCTCCGGTCAGGATCGACAGGTGCGCGTCCGCCGGGACCTCGGTGTAGCCCACCTCCTTGCCGGACTGCGCCGCGACCTCGGCCGCGTACTCCGCGAGGCTCCAGGCGGTGTCGCCGGACAGCTCGTAGACCCGGTTCAGGTGGCCCTCGCCGGTCAGGACGGCGGCCGCGGCGGCCGCGTAGTCGGCGCGCGCCGCAGAGGCGATGCGGCCCTCGCCCGCGCTGCCCACGACGGCGCCGTGCTCCAGCACCGTGCCCAGCTGGCCCGTGTAGTTCTCGTGGTACCAGCCGTTGCGCAGGAAGGTGTACGGCAGGCCGGAGTCGAGGATGGCCTGCTCGGTGACCTGGTGCTCGGCGGCGAGGTCGAAGTCGGCCTCGGGGCCGCCCAGGATCCCGGTGTAGGCGAGCTGGGCGACACCGGCGGCCTTCGCGGCCCCGATGACGGCGGTGTGCTGCGGCACCCGGCGCCCGACCTCGTTGCCGGAGATCAGCAGCACCCGGTCGCCGGTGCGGAAGGCGCCGGCCAGGGTCTCGGGGCTGTCGTAGTCCGCGATGCGCACCTCGACGCCGCGCGCGGCCAGGTCGGCGGCCTTCTCCTTGCTGCGGACGACGACGGCGATGCGCTCGGCCGGAACCTGCTCCAGCAGTTCCTCGACGACGAGGCGGCCGAGGGCTCCGGTGGCTCCGGTGACGACGATGCTCATGGGGTGCGCTCCTTGCGGTGGGGTCCGTTGCCGGTCCGGTGCGGGGTCCGTGCCGGCGGTGACACCAAGCTAAAGGAAAGCGCTAACCTTTCGTAAGTACCCACTTCAAAGTAAGGTACTGGTATGGGAGTAAGTGATGTGAGCAGGGAAGTTTCCGTGAAGGCCCCGATGTGCCCCTCGCGGGGCGTACTGGAGCACGTCACCAGCCGCTGGGGCGTCCTGGTCCTGGCCGCCCTGGTCGAGCGCTCGTACCGCTTCGGCGAGCTGCGCCGCGAGATCGGCGGCGTCAGCGAGAAGATGCTGACCCAGACCCTCCAGACGCTGGAGCGCGACGGCTTCCTGCTGCGCGACGCGAAGCCCGTGATCCCCCCGCGGGTGGACTACTCGCTCACCCCGCTCGGGCGCGAGGCCGCCGAGCAGGTGTGGGCGCTCGCGCGCTGGACCGAGCGGCGCACCGCGGACGTGCAGGCGGCGCGCGCCGCGTACGACGAAGCCCGGAGCTCCTGAGGAACTCCGGGCTCGGCGGCTCGGCGGCTCGGCGGCTCGGTGCGGTGGGCGGTTCTCCTAGCCGACGACCGTCCAGGTGTCGTTGCCCGTCAGCAGCGTGCTGAGGTCGCCCTTGCCCTTCGCGTCGACGGCCGCATCCAGCTGCTCCGCCATCAGCGTGTCGTACACGGGCCGCTCGACGTTGCGGAACACCCCGATCGGCGTCTGCCGCAGGGTGTCGGGGTCGGCCAGTCGGGACAGGGCGAACGCGGTGGTCGGGCTGGGGCTCGTCGCGTCGTGGACCAGGATCCGCGCCTCGTTCTCCGGGGTGACCACGACGACTTCGAGGTCGCCGGTGGCCGGGTTGCGAACGACGCCCTTGTGGCCGTCGGTGCCGAAACGGATCGGCTTGCCCTGCTCCAGCCGGATCACGGCCTCCTGGGCCTGCTCCTGGTCCTTGAGGACCTCGAAGGCGCCGTCGTTGAAGATGTTGCAGTTCTGGTAGATCTCCACCAGCGCCGTTCCCTGGTGGTCCGAAGCCGCGCGCAGCACCTCCGTGAGGTGCTTGCGGTCGGAGTCGACCGTGCGGGCCACGAAGGAGGCCTCGGCACCGAGCGCCAGGGAGACCGGGTTGAACGGCGCGTCGAGGGAGCCCATCGGGGTGGACTTGGTGATCTTGCCGAGCTCGGAGGTGGGCGAGTACTGGCCCTTGGTCAGACCGTAGATCCGGTTGTTGAACAGCAGGATCTTCAGGTTGACGTTCCGCCGCAGCGCGTGGATCAGGTGGTTCCCGCCGATGGAGAGCGCGTCGCCGTCACCGGTGACCACCCACACCGACAGGTCCCGCCGCGAGGTGGCCAGGCCCGTGGCGATGGCCGGGGCGCGGCCGTGGATGGAGTGCATCCCGTAGGTGTTCATGTAGTACGGGAAACGGGACGAGCAGCCGATGCCGGAGACGAAGACGATGTTCTCCTTCGCCAGCCCCAGCTCGGGCATGAAGCCCTGCACGGCCGCCAGCACGGCGTAGTCCCCGCAGCCCGGGCACCATCGGACCTCCTGGTCCGACTTGAAGTCCTTCATGGACTGCTTGGCCTGCGCCTTGGGCACCAGGGAGAGCAGGGTGGGAGCGTCCGTCACCTCAGTCATTGATGGCCTCCTCAAGAACCTTCGCGAGCTGCTCCGCCTTGAACGGCATTCCGTTCACCTGGTTGTACGACTGGGCGTCGACCAGGTATTTCGCCCTGATGAGGGTCGCGAGCTGCCCGAGGTTCATCTCCGGCACCACTACCTTTTCGTAACGCTTCAGGACCTCCCCCAGATTCCGCGGGAAGGGGTTGAGGTGGCGCAGGTGGGCCTGCGCGACGGGGATCCGGGCGGTGCGCAGCCGGCGTACGGCGGCGGTGATGGGGCCGTAGGTGGAGCCCCAGCCCAGGACGAGGGTGCGGGCCTGGTCGGGGTCGTCGACCTCCACGTCCGGGACCTCGATGCCGTCGATCTTGGCCTGGCGGGTGCGGACCATGAAGTCGTGGTTGGCCGGGTCGTAGGAGATGTTGCCCGTGCCGTCCTGCTTCTCGATGCCGCCGATCCGGTGCTCCAGACCCGGCGTGCCCGGGACCGCCCAGGGGCGGGCCAGGGTGTGCGGGTCGCGCTTGTACGGCCAGAAGACCTCCGTGCCGTCCGCGAGCTCGTGGTTGGGGGCGGAGGCGAACCGCACCCGCAGGTCCGGCAGGTCCGCCACGTCCGGGATCCGCCACGGCTCGGAGCCGTTGGCCAGGTACCCGTCCGAGAGCAGGAACACCGGCGTCCGGTACGTCAGCGCGATCCGGGCCGCATCCAGCGCCGCGTCGAAGCAGTCCGCCGGGGTCCGCGGGGCCACGACGGGCACCGGCGCCTCGCCGTTGCGCCCGTACATGGCCTGGAGCAGGTCCGCCTGCTCGGTCTTGGTCGGCAGACCGGTGGACGGGCCGCCGCGCTGGATGTCGACGATCAGCAGCGGCAGCTCCAGCGACACCGCCAGCCCGATCGTCTCCGACTTCAGCGCCACACCCGGGCCGGACGTGGTCGTCACGCCGAGCGCCCCGCCGAAGGCCGCGCCCAGCGCCGCGCCGATCCCGGCGATCTCGTCCTCGGCCTGGAAGGTCCGTACGCCGAAGTTCTTGTGCCGGCTCAGCTCGTGCAGGATGTCCGAGGCCGGGGTGATCGGGTACGAGCCCAGGTAGAGCGGCAGATCGGCCTGGCGGCTCGCCGCGATCAGCCCGTAGGACAGGGCGAGGTTCCCGGAGATGTTGCGGTAGGTGCCGGTCGGGAAGGCACGGGTGGCCGGGGCCACCTCGTAGGAGACCGCGAAGTCCTCGGTGGTCTCGCCGAAGTTCCAGCCCGCCCGGAACGCCGCGACGTTCGCCTCGGCGATCTCCGGCTTCTTCGCGAACTTCTGCCGCAGGAAGCTCTCCGTACCCTCGGTCGGCCGGTGGTACATCCAGCTCAGCAGGCCCAGCGCGAACATGTTCTTGCTGCGCTCGGCCTCCTTGCGGGACAGCCCGAAATCCTTCAGCGCCTCCACCGTGAGGGTGGTCAGCGGCACCGGATGGATGTTGTAGGCCCCCAGGGAACCGTCTTCCAGCGGGGAGGTTTCGTAGCCGACCTTGGCCATCGGGCGCTTGGTGAATTCATCGGTGTTGATGATGATCTCCGCGCCGCGCGGCACGTCCCCGATGTTCGCCTTCAGCGCCGCCGGATTCATCGCCACCAGAACGTTCGGGGCATCGCCCGGCGTCAGGATGTCGTGATCGGCGAAATGCAGCTGGAAGGAGGAGACGCCCGGCAGCGTCCCGGCGGGCGCGCGGATCTCGGCGGGGAAGTTCGGCAGCGTCGAGAGATCGTTGCCGAAGGATGCCGTCTCCGAGGTGAACCGGTCACCGGTGAGCTGCATGCCGTCACCCGAGTCACCCGCGAACCGGATGATCACCCGGTCGAGGCGGCGCACTTCCTTGCCGCCCGGGCCCGGGGGCGTCCGCTGCTCGCCGACTACAGCCCCTTCGGCGCCGTCGGCCTGTTCGGCTGGGCTACTGACCTGGCTGGTCACTGAACTGGACCTCCTTCGAGGCGTGGCGTTCCCGCTCCCAAGGCCAACCCTACGTCGGTCGGGATGACCTTCCTCGGGGACGCTCATATTCTGGACCGTCGTCTTGCGGCGGCCTGTCGGAAGAATGCCGAGAGATTCCGAGAGATTCCGAGAGATTCCGAGACGTTCCGGGATCTCGCGCCGTGCAGGAAATAGTGCGAGCCCCTTCGGCCAGGTGCGGTACCGCCGTACCTGACAGGGTGTCAGTTGATCAAGATTCCGATCAAGGCCGGACCGGAGCGGAAATCCGCGATCACGGCCCCCGCGGGCCCGCGCGGCCCGGCCCGGGAGCAGAGCCGCTCACGGGTGCAGAGCCGGTCACGGGTGCAGAGCCGGTCACGAGCGCAGATACGTGAGGACGGCCAGGACGCGCCGGTGGTCCCCGTCGCTGGGGGACAGGCCGAGCTTCATGAAGATGTTGCTGACGTGCTTCTCCACCGCCCCGTCGCTCACCACCAGCTGCTTGGCCACGGCGGAGTTCGTCCGGCCCTCCGCCATCAGCCCGAGCACCTCGCGCTCCCGCGGAGTCAGGCCGGCCAGCACGTCCTGCTTGCGGCTGCGGCCGAGCAGCTGTGCCACCACCTCCGGGTCCAGGGCCGTACCGCCCCGGGCCACGCGGACGACGGCGTCCACGAACTCCCGCACCTCGGCGACCCGGTCCTTGAGCAGGTACCCCACTCCGGTACTGGATCCGGCCAGCAGCTCGGTGGCGTACTGCTCCTCCACGTACTGGGACAGCACCAGGACCCCGATACCGGGGTGCTCGCGCCTGAGCCGCACCGCCGCCCGTACGCCCTCGTCGGTGTGGGTCGGGGGCATCCGTACGTCGGCCACCACCACGTCCGGCAGCGCATCCTCCGCCGCCAGCTCGGCGACCGTCTTGAGCAGGGCCTCCGCGTCGGAGACGCCGGCGACGATCTCGTGCCCCCGGTCGGTCAGCAGCCGGGTCAGCCCCTCCCGCAGCAGCACCGAATCCTCGGCGATGACCACCCGCACCTTGTCTTCCACGACTCGCCGCTCCCGCATCCGCACGTCCCCGGTACCGCTGTCCCAGCCAAGCATCCCAGCCTCAAGGGCCGGTGTAGGCGAAATTGGATCAACGAACGGCTGCGGGTCGGTGTTCCAAGGGGTGGGCGGCGGCCCAGCCGGGGGCCGCCGGGGTGCCGGCCGGCGGCGGCCGGTGCCGGTCAGGCCGAGCGGTTGCGCCAGGGGAGCTCGGCGGTGACGGTGGTGCCGCCTCCGGCGGGGGAGTCCACGACCAGCACCCCGTCGACGGCGCCGAGCCGTTCGGTGAGCCCCGCCAGTCCGCTCCCCGGCCCGTCGGTGCGGGCGCCGCCGCGGCCGTCGTCGGCCACCCGGATCAGCAGCCGGTCCCCGGCCCTCCACACGTCCACGCTCGCGACCCGGGCCCCGGCGTGCTTGCCGGTGTTCTGCAGCAGCTCCGACACCGTGAAATAGGCGATCCCCTCCACCGCGGCCGCCGGCCGCTCGGCCAGGTTCACCGCCACCTTCACCGGTACGGTGCACCGGGCGGCCACCGCCGACAGCGCGGCGTCCAGCCCCCGGTCGGTCAGCACCGCCGGATGGATCCCGCGGGCCAGGTCCCGCAGCTCCTGCAGCGCGATCTTCACCTCGCCGTGGGCCTCGTCCACCATCCGGGCCGCGGCCTGCGGATCCTGCGCGAGCTTCTCCTTCGCGAGGCCCAGGTCCATCGCCAGCGCCACCAGCCGCGCCTGCGCCCCGTCGTGCAGGTCCCGCTCGATGCGCCGCAGGTCGGCGGCGGCCGTGTCGACCACCACCCCCCGGTCGGACTCCAGCTCGCTGACCCGGTGGTCGAGGCGGGAGGGGCCGAGCAGCGCCGAGACCAGGAGCCGGTCGACGGTGACCAGGGCGTGGATCACCCAGGGCGTGGCCAGGGTGACCAGCAGCCCGGCCAGGCAGGCCACGGCCGTCCCGGTGGGGGAGTCCAGGGAGAGCGAGTGGTCGCCGTTCTGGAAGACCAGGACCTCGCGCTCGCCGGCGTGCTCCGGGAACACCCAGTACCAGACGGGGTACAGCAGAAGGGCCCACCCGGTCGTCCACAGGGTCACGGCCACGCAGAAGCCGAAGACGGCCCACGGGAAGTGGACCAGGGAGTACAGGACGTGCCGCCACGCGCTGCCGTTCCTGAGCAGCGCCCCCACGAGGGCGAGCGGCCCCGGCCCGCCGGCCCGGACGGGAGCGGGATCGGCCATGTCGACGCCGAGCAGCCCGCGCACCCGGACCCGCTCGATCCACCCGAAGCCGCGGCACAGGGCGAGCACGCCCGCGAGCACGGGGATCCCGAGGAAGGTGACGAGCAGTCCGGCGCCGAGGCTGACGCCGGTCACGGCGAGGGTGAAGTAGCAGATGCCCAGCGGCAGCCCGAGCAGCAGGTACCCGAACTCCCGCCAGGTCCGCCCCGCCACCGGAGCCCGCACCGCCTCAACGACACCCATGATCCCCGCCCCGCCTCTCCTGCGCCTGATGTACGTCCCCACCCTCCCGCCCGCCCGCGCCCCCGCACCATCGGGCGGGTCGGCCTCTGCCCCCGGGGGTTAACCCCACCCCGGTGCCGGGGCGGATCCCCCGGTCATCCGCTCAGCGGGCCCGCCACGGCAGTTCCGCCGTGACCACCGTGCCCCCGCCCTCCGGGGAGTCCACCGCGAAGACCCCGTCCACCGCCCCGATCCGGTCCGCCAGACCCGCCAGGCCGGTCCCCCCGCCCCGCCGGACCCCGGCACCGCCCCGGCCGTCGTCGGACACCCGGATCAGCAGCCGGGAGTCCGCCCGCCACACCTCCACGCCCGCGCCGCGGGCCCCGGCGTGCTTGCTGATGTTCTGCAGCAGCTCCGACACGGTGAAGTACGCGATCCCCTCGACCGCCGCCGCCGGCCGCTCCGGCAGGTCCACCGCCACCTTCACCGGCACCAGGCACCGCGAGGCCACCGCCGACAGCGCCGCGTCCAGCCCCCGGTCCGTCAGCACCGCCGGGTGGATCCCCCGCGCCAGGTCCCGCAGCTCCTGCAGGGCCAGCTTCACCTCCCCGTGCGCCTCGTCGACCATCGCCGCCGCCGCGTCCGGGTCCTCCAGCAGCTTCTCCTTCGCCAGGCCCAGCCCCATCGCCAGCGCCACCAGCCGCGCCTGCGCCCCGTCGTGCAGGTCCCGCTCGATGCGCCGCAGGTCGGCGGCGGCCGTGTCGACCACCACCCCCCGGTCGGACTCCAGCTCCGCGATCCGCCGCTCCAGCCCGTCCGAGGGCGACAGCAGCCCCCGTACCATCACCCGGTCCACGTTCGACAGCGCCCGCGACACGTACGGCAGCACCGGCCACAGCACGAACAGCCCGGTCAGCGTCACCGAGAAGGTCAGCACCCCCCACGGCAGCCGCACCAGCTCGAACAGCACCGTCCGCCAGGCCACCGGGTCCTTCACGGCCGTCCACAGCCAGGGGAAGAACCCCCCGGACCGCCGCCACCCGGGCAGCGGGCTCGGCTCGTCCACCCGTACGCCCAGCAGCCACCGCGCCCGGGCCCGCTCGAACCGTCCCAACCAGCGAGACACCGCCAAACCGGCTGCGAGCAGCGGAAGACCGATCGCGGTCACGGAGAGACCGCCCGCGGTCGACACCATGCACACGGTGTAGAGGAAACCGGCGAGCGCCAGCGGAAGATTGCCCAGCAGATGGGCAACCTCCTTCCAGGCCACGGCACCCAGGGCAGGACGGACGGGAGGCGGGCCGCCGTCTTCGGCGGCTTGGTGGGAGACTTGAAGGCTCGCGGTCATGCGCCTCAGCCTGCCAATTCGCCGCGGCGCATGCCATGGGGGAGCCGGGCCGCAGTGAACGGGGGATAACCCCACCCCGCGGGGACCAGGCCCTAGACTCCCGTCCGTACCAGATCGTCGACAGTGGCCAAGGAGCGAGGAACGGACGTGCCCGACCCAACGGTATCGACCGTAACCGTGCTCGCAGCGGACTATTTCGAGAGTTATTCGGTCGTCGGCCTGCTGGCCGTCCTCGGTGTGCTCTTCGTGGCCGTCGCCTTCGGCGCGGGCCGTCTGCTGCGGCCCGCGGTCCCGACCCACGAGAAGCTGCTGACGTACGAATGCGGCGTCGACCCGGTCGGCGAGGGCTGGGCGCACACCCAGGTCCGCTACTACGTCTACGCGTTCCTCTACGTCATCTTCGCCGTCGACTCGATCTTCCTCTTCCCGTGGGCGACCGTGTTCGCCGTCGCCGGCTACGGCGCCACGACCCTGGTCGAGATGTTCGTCTTCCTGGGCTTCCTGGCCGTCGGCCTGCTCTACGCGTACAAGAAGGGCGTCCTCGAATGGACGTGACACCCGAGCCCGAGCTGCAGCTGCTTCCCGAGCCCAAGCGCCTGGGAGTGCTCTCCCGGCTTGCCCCGGAGCCGATGAAGGTCGTCCTCAACTGGGGACGCCGGTACAGCCTGTGGGTCTTCAACTTCGGTCTGGCCTGCTGCGCGATCGAGTTCATCGCCGCGTCCATGGCCCGCCACGACTTCATCCGGCTCGGCGTCATCCCCTTCGCGCCCGGCCCCCGCCAGGCCGACCTGATGATCGTCTCGGGCACGGTGACGGACAAGATGGCGCCCGCCGTCAAGCGGCTGTACGAGCAGATGCCGGAGCCGAAGTACGTCATCTCCTTCGGCGCCTGCTCCAACTGCGGCGGGCCCTACTGGGACTCGTACTCCGTGACCAAGGGCGTCGACCAGATCATCCCCGTGGACGTGTACGTCCCCGGCTGCCCGCCGCGCCCCGAGGCGCTGCTCCAGGGCATCCTCAAGCTCCAGGAGAAGATCGCCCGGGAGTCGCTCGCGGACCGCTACGCCTCCGGACCCTCCGTCGCACAGCTCACCAGCGGCCTGGTCACGGCCCCGCCCGCACCGGGAGCCGGCGCATGAACCTGTACGACACCCTCCCGGACGCCGCCCCGACGGTCTTCGGCGCGGAGGCGGTGGCCTCGTACGCGTACGACGTCCTGACGGTCGACGTGCCCGTCGGCAGCTGGATCCCGGCCCTG
Source organism: Streptomyces sp. NPDC006326 (assembly GCF_040612915.1). Taxonomy (NCBI): domain Bacteria; kingdom Bacillati; phylum Actinomycetota; class Actinomycetes; order Kitasatosporales; family Streptomycetaceae; genus Streptomyces; species Streptomyces sp. NPDC006326. Next base: position 64,578 of record NZ_JBEXRC010000033.1, read on the forward strand.
GAGATCGCCCGGGACAAGCTGGGCTGCACGTACTTCGACTGGCTGAGCGCGGTGGACGAGCCGGGCACCGGCTTCCGGATCTGCGCGCACGTGGCGGCGCTGGAACAGCACCGCGTACGCCGCCTGCTGCTGCGCACGACCGTCCCGCACGGCGCCCCTTCCCTGCCGTCGGCCGTCGCGGTCTACGCGGGCGCGGAATGGCACGAGCGGGAGACGTACGAGATGTTCGGGGTGGTCTTCACCGACCACCCGCACCTGGTCCCCCTCCTGCTCCCGGAGAACTTCGAGGGGCATCCGCTGCGCAAGGACTTCGTGCTGGCCGCACGGGTCGCGAAGGCCTGGCCGGGCGCCAAGGAGCCCGGCGAGACCCATGACCCGGACGCGCCGAAGCGCCGCCAGATGCTGCCGCCGGGCGTCCCGGACCCCAACGACTGGGGCCCGCTCAAGGGGCAGCTGCCCCCGGCCCCCGCCCGCCCGGCCCGCACCCCGCGCGCCGCCGGCGCCCCCGCCCGCACCCCGCGCGAGGGCGCTCCGGCGCGCCGTGCCCGGTCGGTGGCGGAGGGCTCGGCCAGCCAGGCGGCTGAGGCTGCGGGTGCGGCCGAGGCTGCGGGGGCTCCGGCCGGTGGCGGTGCCGGTGCTGCGGTGTCTCCGGAGGCGGAGGCTCCGCGTCCGGCCCGCCGTACCCGTTCGGCGGCGGACGGTTCCGCGAGCCAGGCGGTCACGCCGCCGGCCGGGGCAGAGACTGCGGCCGGCGCTCCGGCGGCCCCGGAGGCGGAGGCTCCGCGTCCGGCCCGCCGTACCCGTTCGGCGGCGGACGGTTCCGCGAGCCAGGCGCCGGCGCCCGGGCGCACGGTGGCGCCGGGCAGGCGCCCCGCCCCGCGCAGCGCGGACGCCCCCTGGCACAACCCCCGGCCCGCCTTCGCGGACCGGGACGCCGAAGCGGCACCCGGCGAAGGCCCCGGCTCCGCGGCCGATCCGGGCCCCCAGGGCGAGCCGAAGTCCACCCCCAAGGTCGGCCCCCCGCCCGAGCCGAAGCCCGCAGCCCAACCGGAGCCCGGGGCGGAGCCCGAGCCCGGGGCGGAGCCCGCGGCGAAGCCGGAGCCCGCGGCGAAGCCGGCAGCCGGGCCCGAGGCGGAGCCCGGCGAGACCACCCCCGAATCCGAACCCGACAACGGAGGCGACGCGTGAATGACGTCCTCGACGTCGCGCTGCGACTGATCGTCGTCTTCGCCGTCTTCCTCGTGCTCCCGCTCGTGGTCGGGCAGACCGAGCACAAGGTGATGGCCCACATGCAGGGCCGCCTCGGCCCCATGTACGCCGGCGGCTTCCACGGCTGGGCCCAGCTCGTCGCCGACGGGGTCAAGTTCGCGCAGAAGGAGGACGTGGTCCCCGCCAACGCGGACCGCCGGATCTTCCAGCTCGCGCCCGCCGTCGCCCTGCTCCCCTACCTCCTCGTCCTCATCGCCATCCCCATCGGCCCCGGCAAGGGCGCCGTCGGCCAGGTGCTCGACGCCGGGCTCTTCTTCGTCCTCGCCGTCATGGGCGTCGGAATCCTCGGCAGCCTGATGGCCGGGTGGGCTTCCGCGAACAAGTTCTCCCTGCTCGGAGGCCTGCGCACCGCCGCCCAGCTGCTCGCCTACGAGCTGCCCATGCTGCTGGCCGGCGCCTCCGTCGCCATGGCCGCGGGGACCGTGTCCCTGCCCGGCATCGTCGACGCCTTCGAGTGGTGGTGGCTGCCCTGGCAGATCGTCGGCGGCCTCGTCTTCTTCACCGCCGGTCTCGCCGAGCTCCAGCGGCCCCCCTTCGACATGCCCGTCGCCGACTCCGAGATCATCTTCGGCGCGTACACCGAGTACACCGGCCTGCGCTTCGCGCTGTTCCTGCTCGCCGAGTACGCGGGCATCGTCGTCCTCTGCGCCCTCACCACCGTCCTCTTCCTCGGCGGCTGGCAGGGGCCCTTCGGCGGCGGCTGGGGCTGGACCCTCCTGAAGACCGCGCTCCTCGCCTTCCTCGTGATCTGGCTCCGCGTCAGCTACCCCCGGCTGCGCGAGGACCAGCTCCAGAAGCTCGCCTGGACCACACTCATCCCGCTCGCGCTCGCGCAGATCGCGCTCACCGGCATCGTGAAGGTGGCGATCCTGTAATGCCCATCCCCGGATCCGGCCTGGCCAAGGGCCTGGCCGTCACCCTGCGCACGATGACGAAGCGCTCGCACACCGCCCAGTACCCCGACGTGCAGCCCGAGCTGCCGCCCCGCACCCGCGGGGTCATCGGCCTGTTCGAGGAGAACTGCACGGTCTGCATGCTGTGCGCCCGCGAATGCCCCGACTGGTGCATCTACATCGACTCCCACAAGGAGACGGTCCCGGCCGCCACCCCCGGTGGCCGCGAGCGCAGCCGCAACGTCCTCGACCGCTTCGCCATCGACTTCTCCCTGTGCATGTACTGCGGGATCTGCATCGAGGTGTGCCCCTTCGACGCCCTGTTCTGGTCGCCGGAGTTCGAGTACGCGGAGACGGACATCCTGGAGCTCACCCACGAGCGCGACAAGCTGCGCGAGTGGATGTGGACCGTGCCGGCCCCGCCCGCGCTGGACCCGGCAGCGGAGGAGCCCAAGGAGATCGCCGCCGCCCGCAAGGCAGCGGAAAAGGCCGAAGCCGCCGCCGCGGCCGCGGCCGCCTCCCCCGAGCCCGCCACCGGGCCCGAGGCCCCCGGCCCGACCGGCAGCACCGGCCCGACCGGCGGCACCGGCCCGACCGGCGGCACCGGCCCGACCGGCGGCACCGGCCCGACCGGCAGCACCGGCCCGACCGGCACCGAGGGCCCGGCGGGGGGTGGCGCCTGATGTTCACCGCCCACCTCGCGGCCGCCGCCCAGGGCGCCGGCAGCGGCTTCCTCTCGCCGACCGGCGTCGAGATCGCCTTCGTCCTCGTCGGCCTCGCCACCCTCGGCGCGGCCGCCGTCACGGTCACCACCCGCCAGCTCGTGCACGCCGCCCTCTGGCTGGTCGTCGCGCTCGGCGGCATCGCCGTCGAGTACCTGCTGCTGACCGCCGAGTTCATCGCCTGGGTCCAGGTGCTGATCTACCTCGGTTCCGTGGTCGTGCTCCTCCTCTTCGGACTGATGCTGACCAAGGCCCCCATCGGCCGCTCCCCGGACGCGGACTCCAACAACCGCGCGGTCGCGCTCGGCGTGGCCCTCGTCGCGGCCGCCGCGCTCGTCTGGGTCGTCGTCGACGCCTTCCGCACCACCTGGATCGACCTCGACGGGCCCGTCCAGGGCTCCACCAAGGTCTCCGGCGAGATCCTCTTCCAGCACTGGGTGCTGCCCTTCGAGGCGCTCTCGGTCCTCCTCCTGGCGGCCCTGATCGGCGCCATCGTGCTCTCCCGCCGCGACTCCGCCGCCGACGGCGACAACGGCGGCAACGGCGGCAACCGCGGTCGCGACGACAAGAAGGGGCACCAGCGCTGATGCACCTCGCCTATCCCGCCGTGCTCGCGGCGCTCCTCTTCTGCACGGGCCTGTACGGAGTACTGGCCCGCCGCAACGCCATCCTGGTCCTGATGTCCGTCGAGCTGATGCTCAACGCCGTCAACCTCAACCTGGTGGCCTTCGACGTCTGGCTGCGCGACACCCTGCACGCCGGCCAGGCCCTCACCCTCTTCACCATCGCCATCGCCGCCGCCGAGATCGGCATCGGCCTCGCGATCGTGCTGATGGTGTACCGCAACCGCGGCACCTCGGACGTCGACAGGCTGCGCGACACCGCAGAGGGCCGCGAACCCGACCAGCCCGGCCTCCCCGGCCCGGCCGACCAGAGCGCAGCACGGCCGGAGGTCGCCGCGTGAGCACCACGACCCTCGCCGTCCTCGTCCCCCTCCTGCCCTTCCTGGGTGCGGTGGCGGGCCTGCTGCTCGGCCGCACCGCCCCCGGTTTCGTCCGGCCGCTCGCGCTGCTGCCCACCCTGGCCGCCGCCGTACTGGCCGTGCTCGTCGCCGTCCGTCAGGGCGGCGGCAAGGCGATCGACACCGTCACCGAGCTGACCCCGACCGGCTCCGTGCCGATCGAGCTCTCCCTCCACCTCGACGGCTTCGCCGCGCTGGTGGCCGTCCTCGTCGGCGTCGTCGCGACCTGCGTCCAGCTCTACTCGACGGCGTACCTCCGCGAGGACCCCCGCTACCCCTCCTACGCCGCTCTGGTCTCCCTGTTCACCTCCGCCATGCTGCTCGTCGTCTACTCCGGCGACCTCATGGTGCTGCTGGTCGGCTGGGAGATCATGGGCATCTGCTCGTACTTCCTGGTCGGGCACTACTGGGAGACCGAGGCGGCCCGCTCCGCCTCACTGAAGGCCTTCCTCGTCACCAAGCTCGGCGACGTCCCCTTCCTCATCGGCCTGTTCGCGCTCGCCGCCGACGCCGGCTCCTTCCGGATCACCAAGATCCTGGGCACCGTCGCCGCGGGCGGGCTCGACCACCCGACGCTGATCGCCCTCCTGCTGCTCGCCGGAGTCGCGGGCAAGTCGGCGCAGTTCCCGCTGCACAGCTGGCTCCCGGACGCCATGGCGGGCCCCACCCCGGTCTCCGCCCTCATCCACGCCGCGACGATGGTCGCCGCCGGCGTCTACTTCATCGCCCGCCTCCTTCCCGTCTTCACGGCCTCCCGGGCCGCGCTGGTGGTCATGGCCGTCATGGCGGCCGTCACGATGGTCGGCTCCGGCCTCGCCGCCCTCGCCCAGGACGACATCAAGCGGGTGCTCGCCTACTCCACGGTGGGCCAGCTCGGCTACATGACCGGCGCCCTCGCCGTCGGCGACCGCGGCGCCGCCGTCTTCCACCTCCTGTCCCACGGCGCCTTCAAGGCGCTCCTCTTCCTCGGCGCCGGCGTGATCATCCACGCCGCCGGCACCAACTCCCTGGCCGCCATGTCCCGTATGGACGGACTGGCCAAGCGCATCCCCGACGCCTTCTGGACCATGACGATCGCGCTGCTCGCGCTCGCCGCGATCCCGCCCTTCGCCGGCTTCTTCTCCAAGGAAGCCGTCCTCGTCGCCGCCGAGCACACCGCCACCGGGCACGAACAGCTCGCACCGGCCGCCGCCGGCTGGGTGGTGCTCACCGCCGGGGTGCTGACCGCCCTGCTCACCGCCGCCTATGCCGCCCGCCTGTGGCTGATGGCCTTCCGCGGCCGGGGCGCCGCCGCCCCCGACCACGGCAGGGAGCCCCTCGCCATGACCGGCGTGCTGTGGCTGCTCGCCATCCCCTCGATCGGCTTCGGCCTCGCCGCAGGCCCGCTCGCCGACTGGTTCGACGGCCGCGAGCTCAGCCCGACGGTGACCACCTCGGTCCTGGGCACCGGCGCCGCCGTCCTCGGCGCGGTCCTCACCTACGCCCTGTGGCAGCGCGCCACGGCCAGGCTGCCCGCGGCTCCCGCCGTGGCCGTGGCCGCCGCCGACTCCGCCGACTCCGCCGCGTCCGCCGCAGCGGAGTCCGCCGCCGAGACCCCCGAGGTCGCCGAGGTCACCCACGAGCACCCCGCCGTCCCGTCCGGCCCCGCCCCCGACCCCGGCCGGGTGCTTCTCGGCCCGCTGCACCGGCACGCCGCCGACGGCTTCCACCTCGACGCCGTCTACGACCGCCTCTTCGTCCGCCCCGTCCGGGCCGCCGCCGTCCTGGTCCGCTTCCTCGACCGCGAGGTGGTGGACACGTACGTCCGCGGCGCGGGCACCGGTCCCCGGCTGCTCGGCAGCCTCGTACGCCGGGCCCAGACCGGCAACGTGCAGAGCTACCTGAGCGCCCTGCTCGCCGGCGCCGTGGTCCTGGCGATCGCCACCGCCGTCCTCGCCAACGTCAACGCCGGATCGTGAGCCGAGAGTCAGCCGTGATCGATATCAGCCCGTCCGTGATGCAGTTCCTTCTGGCGTTCGTCGTGGCCGCACCGCTCCTCGGCGCCGCCGCGGCCCTGCTGCCACCCCCGCCCGGTCTCAAGGGCAGGAACCCCGACCAGGCCGTACTGCGCCACGGCGTGACCGTGACCGGCGTGATCCTCGCCGCGGCGATCGCCCTCGCCCTCGGCTTCGACCACGACGCCCCCGCCCGCTTCCAGGCGACCACCGACATCAGCTGGATCCAGGCGCTGAACGTCCGGATCCACCTCGGCATCGACGGCATCTCGCTCCCCCTCCTCCTGATGACCGCGCTGCTGTTCTTCCTCTGCGCGCTCTACAGCTACTTCAAGCTCCCCGCGGGCCCCTCCCCCAGGGCCTTCGTCGCGCTGCTCCTCGTCCTCGAATCCGGCACCCTCGCGACCTTCGCCGTCCTCGACCTGCTGCTGTTCTTCCTCGCCTTCGAGATGGTCCTCATCCCGATGTACTTCCTCATCGCCCGCTGGGGCGGTGCTCAGCGGCAGGCGGCCGCCTGGAAGTTCATCCTCTACACCCTCCTCGGCTCCGTGGTCATGCTCCTCGGACTGCTGCTGATCGGACTGAACAGCGGCACGTTCGACATGGTGGCACTCGCCTCTGACAACGGGCGCGAACTGACCCACACCACCCAGGTCCTGGCCGTCCTCGCCATCGGCATCGGCCTCGCCGTGAAGGCCCCGATGTGGCCGCTGCACAGCTGGCTGCCGGACGCCCACACCGCCGCGCCCACCGTCGGCTCCGTCCTCCTGGCCGGCGTCCTGCTCAAGATGGGCACGTACGGGTTCGTCCGCATCCTGCTCCCCGTCACCCCCGGCGGCATGCACACCTTCGCCCCCTACCTGGGCGCCCTCGCCGCCATCGGCATCGTCTACGGCTCCCTGGCCTGCCTGTGGCTGGCCCGCAAGGGCAACAAGGGCGATCTCAAGCGGCTCATCGCCTACTCCTCCGTCGGCCACATGGGCTTCGTCCTCCTCGGCATCGCCTCGATGACCCCCACCGGCGTCAACGGCGCGCTCTTCGCCAACATCGCCCACGGCCTGATCACCGGCCTCCTCTTCTTCCTGGTCGGCGCCCTCAAGGACCGCTACGGCACCGCCGACCTCGACACCCTCGCCGGCGCCACCGGCGCCGCGCTCTACGGCCGCGCCCCCCGCCTCGGCGCGCTCCTCGCCTTCGCCGCCGTCGCCTCCCTCGGCCTGCCCGGCCTCGCCGGGTTCTGGGGCGAGATGCTCTCCCTGTTCGGCGCGTTCGACCCGGCGGAGGGCCTGTCCCGGCCGGCCTTCCTCACGTACATGGCCCTCGGCGCGTTCGGCACCCTCCTCACCGCCGCCTACCTGCTGATCGTCGTACGGCGCGTCTGCATGGGCGATCCCGCGGCCCCCTGCCTGCCCGACGCCGGGCCCGCGCCCGTCCTCGCGGACGTCCAGCGCTACGAATTCGCCGCCTGGACCCCGCTCGCCGCCCTCACCGTCCTCGCCGGCATGTGGCCCGCGGTCCTCCTCGGCCTCACCGACCCGGCCGTCCACAAGCTCCTCGCCGGAGGCAACGCATGACGGCCCTGCACACGGCCCTCGCCGCAACCGCACCCACCGCCACCACCCACGTCCAGAGCGTCGACTGGCTCGCGATCACCCCCGTGGTCCTCACCGCCGCCGTCGCCCTGGCCGTCCTGGTCGCCGACCTCTTCGTGCCGGAGGGGCGCAAGGCCCTGCTCGGCTGGGTCTCCGTGGCCGGCCTCGCCGCCGCCACCGCCTTCCTGCTCCCCCTGAGGGCGGGCGACCGCGCCACCTTCTGCCTCACCGGCGACCCCGGCGCGTGCAGCTACACCGCCGACCACTTCACGCTCGTGATCCAGTTCCTGGTCCTGGCCGGCGCGCTGGTCACCGCCCTGCTGTCCGTCACCGGCGTACGCGACGGGCGCATGCCGGCCGGCGAGTACTGGTTCCTGCTGCTCTCCTCGGCCGCCGGCGCCGCCCTGCTGCCGGCCTCCCGGGACCTCGCCACCCTGATCGTCGCCCTGGAAGTCGCCTCGCTGCCCGCCTTCGCCCTCGTCGGCATGCGCCGCGGCGACCGGCTCTCCTCCGAGGCCGCCCTCAAGTTCTTCCTGTCCTCGGTCACGGCCACCGCCGTCTCCCTGCTCGGCGTCAGCTTCGTCTACGCCGCCACCGGCTCCCTGCACCTCACCCAGGTCGCCCAACTCCTCGAAGACGTCCCCGGGCAGCTCGACACCCTCGCCATGGCGGGCGTCGCGCTCACCCTCGTGGGCTTCGCCTTCAAGACCGCGGCCGTCCCCTTCCACTTCTGGGTCCCCGACACCTACGTCGGCGCGCCGCTGCCCATCGCGGGCTACCTCTCGGTGATCGGCAAGGCCGTCGGCTTCACCGGCCTCATCCTGGTCACGGTGGTCGCCTTCCCCGCGTACGCGCAGATCTGGGGTCCGGCCCTCGCCGTCCTCGCCGCGCTCACGATGACCCTCGGCAACGCCGCCGCCCTGCGCCAGTCCGCCGACCGGCCGAACGGCGCCGTACGCCTGCTCGCCTGGTCCTCGGTCGGCCAGGCCGGCTACCTGCTGGTCCCCATCGCCGCGGCCGCCTACTCCGGCCGGGACCAGATCGGCTCCACCGTCGCGTACGCCCTCATGTACGCCGCCGTGAACCTCGGAGCCTTCGCCGTGGCCGCCCTGGTCGCCCGGACGAAGCCGCTGCACCGCATCAGCGACTACCGCGGGCTGTACGCGCAGCGCCCCGCCGCCGCGCTCGCGCTGGCCTTCTTCCTGCTCTGCCTGGCCGGTCTGCCGCCGGGTCTGATCGGCCTGTTCGCCAAGGTCACCGTCTTCCGCGCCGCGGTCGACGCGGGGCTGGGCTGGCTGGCCGTGGTCATGGCGGTCAACGTCGTCATCGCCCTGTACTACTACCTGCGGTGGACCGCGCTGCTGTTCCGCGCGCCGGAGCACCCAGCCCCGGACGCGGCCCCCGCGAAGACGCCGTGGCCGGTCGGCGCCGCCATCGTGGTCACCGCCGCCGTCGCGGTGGCGCTGTCCGGCGCCCCGCAGCTGGTGCTGCGCTTCGCCGCGGGCAGCCTGTTCCCGCTGTAGCCCGTACGACATCGGCGCGTACGTGGTCCGCCCGTGCGCCGTCGCGCGTCCGCGGTCAGCCCGTACGCGGTCAGCCGTACGCCCTCGGCCCGTACGCCCTCCTCCGTACGGCCCGCCCCGTACGGAGCAACGCCCGCCGCCGCCCGCCCGCCCCGGCCGGGGCCGGGCGGCGGGCCCGGCGCGGTCCGGGAACCGGACGCCCTCCCCTCGCGTTGACCAGGAAGGGAGGCTCCACTGGACCGTAGACCCCCAGGTGTCCTCGGATCCTCGACGGGGGTCTTCCTGCCGCACCATTTGGAGGGCGCACCGTGCACCGCCGGCACAACGGGCTGAAGACCGCCGTACTCCTCGGCGGGCTGTCCGCACTCATCATCCTGATCGGCAGCTTCTTCGGGCGGACCGGCCTGATCGTGGCCGTGCTCATCGCCCTCGGGACGAATGCGTACGCGTACTGGAACAGCGACAAGCTGGCTCTACGCGCGATGCGCGCCCGCCCCGTCAGCGAGTTCGAGGCGCCCGGGCTCTACCGCATGGTGCGCGAGCTCTCCACCTCCGCGCGCCAGCCCATGCCCCGGCTCTACATCTCGCCGACCGACGCACCCAACGCCTTCGCCACCGGCCGCAACCCGCGCAACGCCGCCGTCTGCTGCACCGAGGGCATCCTGCGCATCCTCGACGAGCGGGAGCTGCGCGGGGTCATCGGGCACGAGCTGAGCCACGTCTACAACCGCGACATCCTCATCTCGTCCGTCGCCGGAGCGCTCGCCTCCGTCATCATGTTCCTGGTGAACTTCGCCTGGCTGATCCCGGTCGGCCGGTCCGACGACGACGAGGGCCCCGGCCTCCTCGGCATGCTGCTGATCATGATCCTGGGGCCGCTGGCCGCCTCGGTGATCCAGCTCGCCATCAGCCGCTCGCGGGAGTACGAGGCCGATGCGTCCGGCGCCCAGCTCACCGGGGACCCGCTCGCCCTGGCCGGCGCCCTGCGCAAGCTGGACGCGGGCACCAAGCAGCTGCCACTGCCTCCGGAGCCCCGGCTGGAGACCGCGAGCCACATGATGATCGCCAACCCGTTCCGCCCGGGCCAGGGCCTTTCTAAGATGTTCTCCACGCATCCCCCGATGGCCGAGCGCATCGCCCGGCTCGAACAGATGGCAGGCCGCAGCCAGTGAAAACCATCCTGAACGTCATTTGGCTCGTCCTCAGCGGCATCTGGCTGTTCCTGGGCTACTGCCTGGCGGGTGTGCTCCTGTGCATCACCATCCTCGGCATCCCCTTCGGCATCGCCGCATTCCGCATCGCCGTGTACGCCCTCTGGCCGTTCGGCTACACCGCCGTCGAGCGCCGGGACGCGGGCGCGGCCTCCTGCGTCGGCAACGTCCTGTGGCTGGTCCTGGCGGGCTGGTGGCTGGCTCTCAGCCACATCGTCACCGGCATCGCCCTGTGCGTCACGATCATCGGCATCCCCTTCGGCATCGCCAACTTCAAGATGGTGCCGCTCTCCCTGCTGCCGCTGGGCCGCGAGATCGTCCCGACGGACGCTCCGTTCGCGTCCCGGTAACCGGCCGACCGACGGGCAGGAAGAACCAGTGCCAGTGCCGGCAGTCGAGAACAGGGACACCGAGACGACGCTGTCCGTCATCGTGCCGATGTACAACGAGGAAGAGGCCCTGCCCGCCCTCGTGAGCCGCCTGAGGCCCGTACTCGACGCCACCACCGACTCGTACGAGGTCGTCGCCGTCGACGACGGCAGCACCGACGGAACCGCCCGGCTCCTGCGGGAACTCCATGCCACCTGGCCCCAACTGCGCATCGTGCGGCTGCGGGGCAACTCCGGCCACCAGGCCGCCCTGCGGGCCGGCCTGCACCGCTGCGTCGGGGCGTACGTGGCCAGCATCGACGCCGACCTCCAGGACCCGCCGGAGAAGATCCCGGAGATGCTGGAGCTGGCCCGGTCCGAACACCTCGACATCGTCTACGGCGTCCGCTCCGACCGCAGCACCGACACCGGCTTCAAGCGCCGCACCGCCGGCGCCTACTACTGGCTGATGCGCCGTATGGTCGGCAAGCAGGTACCCGCGCAGGCCGGGGACTTCCGGCTGCTCAGCCGCGAGGCCGTGGAAGCCCTCAAGGCCCTTCCCGACCAGCACCAGGTCTACCGGCTGCTCGTGCCGTGGCTCGGCTTCCCCAGCGGCCAGGTCACCTACCGGCGGGGCGAGCGGGTGGCGGGCGAGACCAAGTACCCGCTGAGCAAGATGGTCCGCCTCGCCGTCGACGGCATCACCAACTTCTCGGCCGCCCCGCTGCGGCTCGCGACCTGGCTCGGCGTGATCAGTTTCGTCGCCTGCTTCCTGATGATCGCGGTCACCCTGGTGATCTTCCTGGTGGGCAGCACGGTCCCCGGGTGGACCTCGCTGTTCGTCGCGATGCTCTTCCTCGGCGGGGTGCAGCTGATCTGCGTCGGGCTGCTCGGCGAGTACATCGGGCGGATCTACACCGCCGTGCAGCGCAGGCCCACGTACTTCGTCGGATACGACTCGGCGCGTGACGGTTCGACGCGTGACGGCTCGGCGGGCGACGGCTCGGCCCGCGACGGCTCGTCCCGCGACGGCTCGTCAGAAATCCGCGAGGGGACGGGCGGCGGCGAGGGCTGACGCATGCTCCGACGCCCTTCCCCGGCCCGCCCGCCCTGTGCGGGTCTGTGCAGGTCAGGGCGATTGTCAGTGGGGTGGGTCACGATGGGGCCATGAACGGGACCGAGCAGTTGCCGGAGCAAGTCGCCACCGACGCACGCCGTGGTGCGCGCGCGTACGGAAAGCTCCCGTCGGCGCCGTCGTCCGTCGCGGAGCCGGCCCGCGGCGCGCTCATATCGGGTGTCAGGACCGGCGGGTGAACCACCCGCGTACGGCGTAGGCCAGCACGCCCAGCGCCAGCACCGCCGCCCCCGCGACGGCCGACGCGGCGGGCAGCGCGCAGGCCAGTACGACACAGCCGGACAGCCCGACCGCTGCCACGGCCCGGCCCTTGACAGCTGAATCGAGAGTCCACGCAGAAGCGTTCGCGATCGCGTAGTAGGCGAGGACGCCGAAGGAGGAGAAACCGATCGCACCACGCAGATCGGTGGTCGCCGCCAGGGCCGCGACCACCGCACCCACGGCGATCTCCGCATGGTGCGGAACCCGCCGACGGGGGTGTACGGCGGCCAGCGCGCGCGGGAGGTGGCCGTCACGCGCCATCGCCAGGGTGGTCCGCGACACCCCCAGCACCAGCGCCAGCAGCGAACCCAGCGCCGCCAGGGCCGCCCCGGCCCGGACCACGGGGGCCAGTCCGGGCCGCCCGGCCGCCCGTACCGCGTCGGCCAGCGGGGCCGCCGACCCCGCGAGCGCCCCGGCGCCCAGCACCGACAGCGCCGCCACCGTCACCGCGGCGTACACCAGCAGGGCGATCCCCAGGGCGAGCGGCACCGCCCGCGGGATCGTGCGCTCCGGATCACGCACCTCCTCGCCCAAGGTGGTGATCCGGGCGTAGCCCGCGAAGGCGAAGAACAGCAGCCCCGCCGCCTGCAACAGCCCGAAGGCCCCGAACGGGCCCCCGCCGCCCCAGCCGCCGCCGAGCCGCCCTGCACCGGCCGCTCCGGAGGACAGGCACACCACCACGACCCCGGCCAGCACGGCCAGCACCGCCGCCACGATCACCCGGGCGATCCGGGCGGACTTCTGCACGCCCCCGTAGTTCGCGGCGGTCAGCGCCACCACCGCCGCGACGGCCACGGCATGCTGCTGCCCCGGCCATACGTACGCCCCGACCGTGAGCGCCATGGCCGCGCAGGAGGCGGTCTTGCCGATGACGAAGCCCCAGCCCGCCAGATATCCCCAGAACGGGCCGAGCCGTTCCCGCCCGTAGACGTAGGTGCCGCCGGAGGCGGGGTAGCGGGCGGCCAGCCGCGCCGAGGAGTGCGCGTTGCAGTAGGCGACGAGGGCCGCCCCCGCGAGGGCGGCCAGCAGGACGCCGCCCGTGCCCGCCGCGTGCGCCGCCGGGGCGAGCGCGGCGAAGATCCCGGCCCCGACCATTGCGCCCAGCCCGACGACCACGGCGTCGGTGACGCCGAGGGTGCGCTTCAACCCGTTGTCCACGAGCGGAGAGTAGCCGGGCCGGGTGACAGGCCGGCCGCACGGGGCGGCCCGTGGCCCGGGCCGGTCCGGGGTCGGTGCCGCCGCTAGGCGACGCCTTCCCGGCCGGGGACCGGGGCCCGGTCCTTCTCCCAGCCGTGGAGGGCGGTCAGACAGGCGTGGTCGAGGTGGCGCAGCCGGCTCAGGTCCAGGCGTACGGGCTGCTCCGGCGGCAGCGCCTCCAACGCGTCGAGCAGCCGGGGCAGCCGCAGGAAGCTGGCGTTCCCCAGCACCTGGACGCACAGCTCCCCGCCCTCCCACACCTCCTCGATGTGCACGTGCGAGGTCTCCCAGGCGGCCTTGACGACGGCGAGGCCCAGCCCGATGAGCACCCCCTCGAAGAGGTTGGTGGCCACGATCGCGGCGGCCGTCGCCACCAGCACCACCGCCTCGCCCCGGTGCGTCCGCCACAGGGCGAGCACCACCCGGGCCGGGAGCAGCTTCCAGCCCGCGTGCAGCAGCACCCCGGCCAGTGCCGCGAGCGGCACCACCTGCAACAGCTGCGGAAGGGCCACGGCGAACAGCAGCAGCCAGCCGCCGTGCAGGATCCGGGCGGCCCGGGTGCGGGCACCGGCCTCCACGTTCGTGGCGCTGCGCACGATCACCGCGGTCATCGGCAGAGCCCCGAGGATGCCGCAGACCGTGTTGCCGACGCCCTGGGCGATGAGTTCCCGGTCGTAGTCGGTCCGCGCTCCGTCGTGCATGCGGTCCACCGCGGCCGCGCTGAACAGCGTCTCGGCGGAGGCGATCAGCGCGAGCGCGAGGACGGTCCCGCAGCCCCCGACGGAGGCCAGCACTCCGAAGTCCCCCCAGCCGGGCGGGGCGACGGACTCCAGCACGCCCGTCACCCGTACCGTCTCGACGGGCAGCTCCAGGAACACGGCGGCGGCGGTGGTGGCCGCCACCCCGACCAGTGCCCCGGGGACGAGCCGCAGCCGGGCCGGCATGCGGCGCCAGGCCACGAGGACGGCGATGGTCAGGGCGCCGAGCGCCACGGCGGCCCAGTCGGCCCCGCGGCCGAGGGCCGGTAGCCCGCCGATCTTCTCCAGGGTCCCGCCAGGGGCGGGCACACCGCCCACCGCGTACAGCTGCCCGGCGATCAGCACGAGCCCGATCCCGGCCAGCATCCCGTGCACCACGGCGACGGAGATCGCCCGGAACCACCGTCCGAAGCGCAGCACCCCCATGCCCAGCTGCAGGACCCCGGCGGCCAGCACCAGCACCCCGAGCGCGGGCAGTCCGTACGCCTGCACCGCCTCGTAGACGAGCACGGTGAGCCCCGCGGCCGGCCCGCTCACCTGGAGCGAACTGCCGGGCAGCCACCCGGTGACGAGCCCGCCCACCACCCCGGTGACGATCCCCAGCTCGGCCGGCACCCCGGAGGCGACGGCCACCCCCACGCAGAGCGGCAGTGCGACGAGCGCGACGACGACGGACGCCCCGAGGTCTTCGCGGAACGAGCCGGCCCCAGGCATGTGCGCACCTTCCTGCCACGCGGTGATGGATGCCACCAGCGTGGTGGGCGCACACAGAGCGGCCCAAGTGCCCATCGGAGGCCCCCGAGGCGCACGCGCTGCGCACGCCGGGCCCGTGTGCCGTCACGCCCCTGCAACGCCCGCGGCCCGGCGGTCCTGTCGGACCACCGGGCCGGCGTGCGGGCCGACGGCTGACCCGGCTCAGCGGGTCGGCGGGGTCAGCGGTAGTTCACGAACTGGATCGCGAAGTCCAGGTCCTTGCCCTTCAGGAGCGCCTGGACGGCCTGCAGGTCGTCGCGGCTCTTGGAACTGACGCGCAGCTCCTCCCCCTGGACCTGGGCCTTGACGCCCTTGGGGCCCTCGTCGCGGATGATCTTCGCGACCTTCTTGGCGTTCTCCTGGGAGATGCCCTCCTGGATCGAGGCGAAGATCTTGTACTCCTTGCCGGACAGCTGGGGCTCGCCGGCGTCGAGCGCCTTGAGCGAGATCCCGCGCTTGACCAGCTTGGTCTCGAACACGTCGAGGACGGCCTTGACGCGCTCCTCGGAGTTCGCCTCCATCAGGATCTTCTCGCCGGACCAGGCGATGGTGGCGCCGGTGCCCTTGAAGTCGTAGCGCTGCGAGAGTTCCTTGGCGGCCTGGTTGAGGGCGTTGTCGACCTCCTGCCGCTCGACCTTCGAGACGATGTCGAAACTGGAGTCGGCCATGTGCTGTGGCTCCTTGAAGTCGGCTGTCATTGCCCCGGAGGGCGCGGCCGGAGATCCCCGGCCCGCTCCGCAAAGCCTAGCCACCGCGCCCGCGCGCAGCGCTGATCAATCCGGTGGCGAAGCACCCTCTGGCATCAGGTATCGTTTACGTCGTTGCCACCGAGCACCGCCCGAAAGCGGCCTCACCGGCGACATCCCATGGCGGTGTGCCCGAGTGGCCAATGGGAGCGGACTGTAAATCCGTCGGCTTAGCCTACCCAGGTTCGAATCCTGGCGCCGCCACGCGAGTGGAACCCCCGTTCATCTGCGGAAACGCAGGGAGCGGGGGTTTCTTCGCATGTCCGTGGACGACTGGCGGCCGGTCCGGCCGTCCCGTGCCGAGCCTGAGGGTGGCTGACCTTTGTGGCGGTCCATGGCGAACGCTGGCGAATGGTTCGGGGGCGCGTATCCCTTGTGTGGCGCACGGTAGGTTGCGTGCAGTTCGACGCCTTCTCTCCTTGCATGCGCCCTGCCCGTCGGGGTGGGGTCCGGCTCCGGCCGGAGGACGAGAGAAGGAGTGGGATCGATGGTGCGACCGAAGAAGTGCACGGCACGACCACGACGCGGGCAGCAGCGGGACTGGCTGCAGTCCGTGTTGGCGGTTCTGGCTGCGGTTGCCGCCATCGCGGAGTGCATCGAGCGGCTCACGCCCTGACGGCGTGAGGCGAAGGTCCGGACGATCGGTCGTGGTGTGAGCCCGGCCGCTGTGTAGTCGGCCGGGCCCACGATGCCCGCGCGAGGCCCGGTTCCGGGTGGAGCCGGAATCGGGCCGACTTCGTTGCGCGGGAGTCCAGGTGAGTCTCTGCCCGCCGGCGCAGATCGTCCAGCACCCCGGTGCATTTCGGCCCGTGGTGTGGCTCCCACCTTACAGACGGTCTTGCCTGGTCAGCGGCCGGAGACGGGCGTTTTCCCAGGTCAGCGGCATGGCGCGAGCCCCTTGCGGTCCCTGGCGGCGGCTGGCGAATTTCGATGCCCCGCGCGCTCTCGCCCAGATCAGGGCGCTGGACGGGTAGCGCGAAAGTACGGCGGAGGGTGGCGAATGGTGGCGAGCCGTGGAGCGGGGCACGGGGCTCCGGCTTCAGTGACCCGCGCCTGCCGGAAGGCTGGCCCGCCGGCTCCACGAGGTGCGGCGCGGGTGGTCCGGGAGGGTGGTACGGCCAGCCGCCCAGAGGAGGAGGACCTCCGGGCCGGAGCCACCGGGGGAGCCCGGGAACAACCGGACCGGCACCCGCGCCGACAGGGCCGGCGGGGGAGTCCGGGCAAGCGCGAGGCCCCGTTCGACGTCCGCTGGTCATCGGCCGCATCGTCCTCGTCTCCTGTTCGTTCACCGGGGGTGAAACGGATTTCTGCATCGGGTGGCAAGGTCGGCGGCGGGGTGCTCCTCGCCCTGCTCGGGGCCGGGATTCCGGCGCTGGTGGGGGCCGCGCTGCACGGCCACGCCGGCACGCCCTACCAGGAGACGCGGCTGTACTTCGGCACCGACCGGCCCGGCGGCCGGCCGCCCGTCGGAGAGCAGGAGTTCATGCGGTTCCTGGACCGGGAGATCACCCCCGCCTTCCCCGAGGGGCTGACCCTCCAGGACGGCCGCGGCCAGTGGCGCGGCCAGGACGGCAGGACCGTCCGTGAGACGTCGTACGAGGTGGTCCTGCTCTATCCCGAGAGCGAGGCCGACGAACGCGGCGCGCGCATCGAGCGCATCCGCACGGCGTACGAGGAGCAGTACCAGCAGGATTCCGTCGGACGGTCCGACGACAAGGTCACCGCCGAGTTCTGAGGCGGGGTCAGGTCAGTTGCCCGCCACCGCCTTCACGGCCACCGGGACCGGGGTCGAGCCCGAGACCAGCTCCAGCGTCAGGCCGGCCGTCGCCGGGGTCTCGATCAGCTCCGCCAGCACCGTCGCCACGTCGTCGCGCGGCACCGCCCCGCGTCCCGTCCGCGCCTCCAGGCGGACCTGGCCCGTACCCGGCTCGTCGGTCAGCGAGCCGGGCCGCAGGATCGTCCACTCCAGCCCCAGCCGCGTCCGCAGGTGGTCGTCCGCCGCGCCCTTGGCCCGCAGGTAGACGTCGAATACCTCGTCGCCCTCGTGGTGCGCGTCCGCGCCCATCGAAGAGACCATCAGGAAGCGCCGTACGCGGGCCCGTTCGGCCGCATCCGCGAACAGCACCGCCGCATCCCGGTCCACGGTCCCCTTGCGTTCCACCCCGCTGCCCGGCCCGGCCCCCGCCGCGAACACCGCCGCCTCCGCGCCCTGCAGGATGCCCGCCACGTGCTCGACGGAGGCCGACTCCAGGTCGCAGAGCACCGGTTCGGCGCCCACTTCGCGCAGGTCGTCGCCCTGCGCCGGATCGCGGATGATGCCCGCGACCTCGTATCCGCGCGCGGCGAGCAGCTGCTCCAGCCGCAGCGCGATCTGACCGTGTCCACCCGCGATGACGATGCGCATGCCCCGACCGTACGACGAGCCGGGCCCGCACGCCCGGCGGAGGATCAGGGGCCGGGCTCCATTCGGCCCTGCCGGGGCAGGTCGAGCGCCACCGCGACCGCCGAGTCGCAGTACTCCCGGACGGCACTCGTACGGGCTACCACCCGGCCGCGGTGGATCACGATCCGGCTGTACGCCAGGGACAGGACCCCCGCGATCCGGTCCCCGCGCACGGCGAGCAGCTCCGCCGGGAAGCCGGCCTCCACCCGCACCTCCGGCAGGCCCATGGCCTCCCGCGCGGCGGCGCTGATCGCGCCGTACGCCTCCGCCGGCCGCAGGCCGCCCTGCGAGGCCAGCAGGTACGCGGCCTCCAGCGGGTCCCCCCGCCCGACCGGGTTCCCGGCGTCGCGCAGTGCCCCGCTGCCCGCCGCGACCCGGACCCCGGCCGCGCGCAGCAGCCGTACGGGGGCGGTGCGCAGGCCCCGGCGTTCCAGGGCCGCGCAGTCGCCCTGGGGCAGGCAGGTCACCCGTACCCCGGCGGCGGCGAGCCGGTCGGCGGCGCGGCTCGCCGCCTCCAGCGGCAGCCGGGACAGGCCGCCGCAGGGGCCGATGCTCACCCCGGGGCGCAGTCCGCCGGCCATCGCGGCCAGCCGGGCCAGCCGGCCGGGATCGTCACCGTCCGTGTGCAGGTCCACGGGGCAGCCGTGTTCCGCGGCGAGCTCCAGGACGGCTTCGAGGAAGCCGGTGGGGTCGGGGTCCAGGTCCGGGCAGCCCCCGATCACGGAGGCGCCCATCTTGACGGCGTCGCGCAGCATGGCGAGCCCGTCCGCGCCCGCCACCCCGGTCAGCAGCCGCGGTACGGCCACGGCCGTCAGGTCCGCGAGCCCCCGCAGGGAGCGGCGGGCCTGGAGGACGGCCTCGACGGGACCGAGGCCGTGGACGTCGCCGATCCGGACGTGTGCGCGTACGGCCGTCGCCCCGTGGCCGAGCTGGAGCAGGGCCGCCTCGGTGGCCCGGCGCTGCACCTCGTCGGTGGTGTACGAGACCGGCCCCTCCCCGTCGGCCGTCAGGGCCGTGTCCCCGTGGGCGTGCGGCTCGGCGGGGGCGGGCAGCAGCAGGTAGCCGCTCAGGTCCACCCGGGAGAGCGCCGGCGCGCGCAGGCTGCCCGCGGTGCCGACGGCCTGGATACGGCCGCCGCTGAGCCGGACGTCGACCGTACGGCCGTCGGTGAGGCGGGCTCCGGTGAGCAGGAGGGCGGCCGACTCGGAAGCGGCCGGGTGCGGATTGCCGATGGGGCGCAGGGGTCCGTGGCCGCCCTCCGCGCCGCGGCCGCTGCCGCGGCGCGGGGACGGGGGCGGCTGCTGCGGCTGGCTGTCGGACATCGCGCTCCTGCGGGGGCTCGGGCGGTTCCTGGACCGGGCGGCCGCGGCCAGCGGCCCAAGATCACGCAGCGTGCTCAGAGCCTAGGGCGCGGGGCTCCCCGCTTCGCGGAGGAGCGCAATAGTCGTACCGGTGTGGTGCCCCTGCGCCACGGCGTACGCGACTGCGCCCGGCCGGCTCGCGCCGGCCGCCGCGGGGCGTGAGCCGGCTGTGAGCCCGGCCACCTTGCGGCCCGGAAGCGGTCGCGAAACGGCTCGGCGGGCGGCGCGCATTGATCGGGAAAGGCGTGAGCGGGCGCTCCGAGGCCAGGCGCCGCAAAGGATTTGGGCGATCGGCGGGCAACCGTGTAATGTCTTCATCGCTCGCCCCAATAGCTCAGTCGGTAGAGCGTCTCCATGGTAAGGAGAAGGTCTGCGGTTCGATTCCGCATTGGGGCTCTGGTGAGAGAGGTTCCCCACCCTCGGGTGGGGAGCTGATCACATCAAAGCGGCGTAGCTCAGTCGGTAGAGCAAGCGGCTCATAATCGCTGTGTCACCGGTTCAAGTCCGGTCGCCGCTACCCACAGTAGCCGATTGCGGGGTCGGTCTCCCGATCGGCTACTCTTTTATGCGTTCATCCGTCCCATAGTCCGTCCAAGGAGCACTCACGTGGCTGCCACCGACGTCCGCCCGAAGATCACGCTGGCCTGCGTGGAGTGCAAGGAGCGGAACTACATCACCAAGAAGAACCGGCGTAACAACCCGGACCGTCTTGAGATGAAGAAGCACTGCCCGCGCTGCAACTCGCACACCGCGCACCGCGAGACCCGCTGACCCCAGCGCCGTCTCGAACACAGGCACCGTCATGAGGTCGTCCCCTGCACCGGGGGACGGCCTCCTGTCGTTCAACAGGAGGTAGTGAGCCATGGCGCTCGACCAGTCCTTCGTCGGGCGGAGCTACCCGCCCACCGATCCGTACGAGGTCGGTCGGGAAAAGATCCGCGAATTCGCGGTGGCGGTGGGTGATGCGAATCCCGTGTACACCGACCCCGATGCCGCCAAGGCGTTCGGCCACCTCGATGTGATCGCGCCGCCGACTTTCGTGTTCGCGATCACTTTTGCGGCCGCGGGTCAGGTCGTCGAGGACCCGCAGCTGGGCCTGGACTACAGCCGCGTCGTGCACGGCGACCAGAAGTTCGCGTACACCCGCCCGGTGCGGGCCGGTGACCGGCTGACGGTGACCTCCACCATCGAGGCCGTGAAGTCGCTGGCGGGCAACGACATCATCGACATCCGCGGCGAGGTCCACGACGAATCCGGCGAGCACGTGGTGACGGCGTGGACGAAGCTCGTCTCCCGCGCCCCCGAGGAGGCCTGAGATGACTGCGCAGATCAAGTACGCCGACGTCGAGGTCGGCACCGAGCTGCCGGCGGCGTCCTTCCCGGTGACGCGCGCCACGCTCGTGCGGTACGCGGGCGCCTCGGGCGACTTCAACCCGATCCACTGGAACGAGAAGTTCGCGAAGGAGGTCGGGCTGCCGGACGTGATCGCGCACGGCATGTTCACGATGGCCGAGGCGATCCGCGTGGTGACGGACTGGGTCGGCGACCCGGGTGCGGTGGTGGAGTACGGCGTGCGCTTCACCAAGCCGGTGGTGGTCCCGAACGACGACACCGGTGCGGTGATCGAGGTCACGGGCAAGGTGGCTGCCAAGCTGGAGGACAACCGCGTCCGCGTCGACCTGACGGCCCTCAGCGCTGGCCAGAAGGTCCTGGGCATGTCCCGCGCAGTGGTCACCCTGGCCTGAGGCCACCCGCGGCGGAGCGGCCGTCCCCGGCCTCGGCCTCCGGCCCCCGGCCCTGGCCTCCGGCCCCGGCCTCCGGCTCGCCGCTCCAGACGCGTCCGGCGGTCCCGGCCCCGCCGTCGGCGGGCCCCGGCCCCGCCCTCGGCTCCGGCGGCGTGGGCCGTGCCGCCCCAGGGGGCGCCGGCCGCCGCCGGCGGGCCCCGGTGCCTGGTCGGGCCGGGGCGGGAGGAGCCTCGGCCCTTGCGACCTCTGGCGTTGCCCCCGTGAGCGGCTACGGGCAGCCCCGTCGCCCCCGTGAGCGGCTACGGG
>NZ_JBEXRC010000034.1:0-84004 GCF_040612915.1 Streptomyces sp. NPDC006326
GCTCCCCGTTCGCTGACCGGAGCGATCACGTCGGTGGACCCGGCGGACGGCTTCGAGGTGGTCCCGTTCGAACGTGCCCTTCCTCAGGGGGCCGGCATCAGGGGGCCAGCGGAGGCCTGTACCCCGCGTCGGGCCGGGCCGCGCCGGCCTGCTGCGCGCCGTCCTCCCGGATGACCTCGCCCTGGACCACCTTGCCGTCCGGGTAGTGGATGCGCGCCTGCTGGAAGGCGTCCCCGAAACCGCCCGCGGAGGCCGAGGCCATCCTGCGCTCCAGCGAGCGGGCGAAGCGCCGCCCCACCCCCGCCCGCACCGGCGGGACCAGGAGGAGCAGGCCCGCCACGTCGGAGAGCAGACCCGGCAGGATCAGCAGCAGACCGGCCAGCATGGTCAGGCCGTTGCCGCCGCCCGGCTGCTGCGGAGCGGGCCGGACCCCCTGCTGGGCCTGCTGGAAGGTGCTCGTCAGGTTCCTGAAGGCCCGCCGTCCCGCGCGTTTGATGACCACCGCGCCGAGGACGATTCCGCCCGCGACCAGTGCGGCGACGGCCGGCCCGCCGGCCGCCTCCGCGACCAGGCTGAGCAGCCAGATCTCCAGGATCAGCCAGGCGGCGACCGCCAGGGGCAGGAACGTACGGGCGGGCGAGCGCCGCCGCGGGGCCGAGGAAGTGGGAACGCCGCTCATCATGGATCCAGTGTGCCGGGAGCGGCGTAAGAGCGGCCTCAGCCGGAGGTGGCGGACGTCCCCTAAGGGGCGTGGTCCCCGGCCCCGTCCCGGCCCTTGGCCTTGTCCTGCCCGGTCAGCTTGGCCGCGTGGGCCTTCAGCCCCCACTGGGTGACCCGCCACAGGGCCTCCACCACGATGTCCTTGCTCATCTTGCTGTCGCCGAACTCGCGCTCGACGAAGGTGATGGGCACCTCCACGACGCGGAAGCCGGCCTTCACGGCCCGCCGGGCCAGGTCGACCTGGAAGCAGTACCCGGCCGAGGCCACCTCCTCCAGGCCCAGCCCCTCCAGCGTCTCGCGCCGGAAGGCCCGGTAGCCGCCGGTCACGTCGCGGATCGGCACGTCCAGCATCAGCCGGGAGTACGTGGAGCCGCCCCGGGAGAGGAACTCCCGGCTCTTGGGCCAGTTGACGACGCGGCCGCCCGGGACCCAGCGCGAGCCCAGGACCAGGTCGGCGCCGGCCAGTGCGGTGAGCAGCCGGGGCAGCTCTTCCGGCTGGTGGGAGCCGTCGGCGTCCATCTCGACGAGCACGCCGTAGTCGCGCTCCAGGCCCCAGGCGAAGCCCGCCAGGTAGGCGGCGCCGAGGCCCTCCTTGCCCTTGCGGTGCAGGACGTGCACGTGGTCGTCGCCGGCCGCCAGCTCGTCGGCGAGCTTGCCGGTCCCGTCGGGGCTGTTGTCGTCCGCGACCAGGATGTGCGCCTCGGGCACCGCCGCGCGCACGCGCGCGACGATCGGCCCGATGTTCTCCGCCTCGTTGAAGGTGGGGATGATCACCAAGGCCGTGCCGAGCGGTCCGTGGCCTCGCTGTCCGCCGTCGCTCACTGGTTCCGCCTTCGTGTTCTGGTACGTCCTGTCACAGAGGATGACTCTAGAACAGTGGTCGGGGCCCGCGGTCCTTCGGGCCGGTCCGGTTCCCGCTGGCTGCGGATCGCCGTCACCGTTGTCTACTGGACCGCCGGGCCCCGACGGGGCCACCTCCCCCGGCTGTCTCCCCCAGACTCCGTCCGGGGGTACCCCCAGGGGTGCCCCCACCGGCGAAACCTTCCCTCGCCCCCGAGGCGCGGGCGCGCTGAGCGGACGGATCCGTCCGGTACGGACGTCCTTTGGTGGACCCGGCCGAACCTATCCGGGTACGGCCGCCCGTACCGAGCCGAGGACCGCCGGATCACCCCTGTGGCCGTACGAATACCTCCCGCCCGCCGACCACGGTGGCCAGGCACACCGGAAGGTCCCCGCCGGGGGTCAGGTCGGGCAGTCCGGGGGTTCCGGAGCGGGGGTCGGTGGACCAGCGGGCGACCCGGTCGTCGGGGGCCTGGACGACCAGTTCGGCGTTCTCCCACACCGCGTAGTCGGCCGGGGCGCCGGGTACGAGCACGCCCGCGCCGTCCCGGCCCAGGGCCCGCCAGCCGCCGCGGGTGTGGGCGGTGAAGGCGGCCCGTACGGAGATCCGGTGCTCGGGGGTGCGGTGGAAGGCCGCCGCGCGGACGGTGCCCCAGGGGTCGAAGGGGGTGACCGGGGCGTCGGAGCCGAAGGCGAGCGGGACGCCGGCTTTCAGGAGGGCGGCGAACGGGTTGAGGGTACGGGCGCGCTCGGCGCCGAGCCGGTCGGCGTACATGCCGTCCTCGCCGCCCCAGGCGGCGTCGAAGGCGGGCTGCACGGACGCGGTGAGTCCGAGGTCCGCGAAGGCGGCGATGGTGGCGGGGGTCATCATCTCGGCGTGCTCGACGCGGTGCCGGGCGGCCCGGACGCGGCCGAGGCCGACCTTGTCGGCGGCGGCGCGCACCCCCTCGACCACGGCGGTGAGGGCGGCGTCGCCGATGGCGTGGAAACCGGCCTGCAGGCCGGCCTCGGTGCAGGCGGCGACGTGCTCGGCGATGTCGGCGGCGTCGAGGTAGCCGGTGCCGGTGTGCGAGGCGTCGGCGTACGGGGCGTGCAGGCAGGCGGTGTGGGAGCCGAGGGCGCCGTCGACGAAGAGGTCGCCGGCGGCGCCGATCGCACCGAGTGCGGCCGCCTGCTCCAGGTCGCGGTCGGCCCAGTAGCCGAAGACGCGGGGCCCGGGGCGTTCCCGGGCGAGGTTGAGCAGGTCGCTGAAGTCCTCGGCGGAGGAGATCCCGGGGCCGCCGCACTCGTGGACGGAGCCGATGCCGAGGGAGGCGGCCCGGTCGAGGGCGGCCTGCTGGGCCTCGGCGCGCTGGGAGGCGGTGACGGCGGCGAGGGCGGCGGTGCGGACGGCGTGGTGGTCGTCGCGGACCAGCGGCTCGTCGCCGCGGACGACGAGTCCGGGCACCAGGTCCAGCAGGGCGGTGGTGACGACGGCGGAGTGCACGTCGATGCGGCTGAGGTAGAGCGGGCGGCCCCCGACGGCCTCGTCGAGCTCCGCGCGGCGGGGGGCGCGGCGCTCGGGCCACCGGGCGGCGTCCCAGCCGTGGCCGAGGAGGACCCGGTCCGCGGGGCGGCGGTCGGCGTACGCGCGGACGAGGCGGAGGGCGTCGGCGAGGGAGGCGGCCCCGGAGAGGTCCAGCCCGGTGAGGGCGAGGCCGGCGGCGGTGGTGTGGACGTGGGCGTCGGTGAAGGCGGGGGTGACCAGGGCCCCGTCGAGGTCGACCACCTCGTCGACGCCCTGCGCGAAGGCGTCGGCGGCGCCCTCGGAGCCGACCCAGGCGATGTGGCCGCGCTCGACGACCATCGCGGTGGCGAAGGGGTCGGCGGGGCTGTGGACCTCGCCCCCGCGCAGGAGGACGGTGCGGTCGGTTCCGGCGGCGGTGGCGGAGGCAGTGCGGTCGGTCATGCCCCCAGTTTCGCGGGTCGCGGGGCCGTGCCCGGACGCGCCCCCTCCCCCGGGCCCGCGCGTCGCCCGGCCTGCTCCGGTCCGGGCCGGCGGCGCCCCGCGCCGGGCCGGCGCGGGGCGTGCGCCGGGAGGGGATCACACGCGGGGCGGGCGGGCCTCGTACGGGGTGGAGAGGACCACCGTGGTGCGGGTCGAGACGTGGGCCAGGGCGCGCAGCCGGCCCAGGAGGTCCTCCAGTTCGAGCGGCGTGGCCACCCGGACCTTGAGGATGTAGTTCTCGTCGCCGGCGACGCTGTGGCAGGCCTCGATCTCCGGTACGCCGGCCAGCCGCTCCGCGATGTCGTCGGGCGCGCTCGGGTCGAAGGGCTTCACCGAGATGAAGGCCGTCAGCGGCAGCCCGACGGCCTCGGGGTCGACGACCGCCGCGTACCCGCGGATCACCCCGCGCTGTTCCAGGCGGCGTACCCGCTGGTGGACCGCCGACGTGGACAGTCCGGTGGCCTTGCCCAGGTCCGTGTAGCTCATCCGCCCGTCCCGTACGAGCAGATCCACGATCTGGCGGTCCAGCTCCTCCATTGCGCTCATAGCCGCACAACCTACGGCCCAATACCCCTCCAGGCCCAGTGCTGTCCGCCCACAAGTGGCACCTGCGGCAGGCATGTGACCAAAGCCACAGGGGTATGTACGCGTACGCCGGGGTGTCGTGGTTACTCGTGCCGCGCGACGGGAAGTGCTTGCTGTGGCCGAGGCCGTGGGAATGCCCGCCCGGCCCACTCAAGGGGGAGTACATCCATGCAGAACACCCAGCGCGCCGGTCGTACGGAACCGGAGCCTCTGGAACCGGGCGGTTCCGCGTACGCGGACGACGCGGAGTACCTCGACGACGGCGAGGGTTTCGAGATCCACCACGCGATCTGCCCGGACTGCGGTCAGTCGATCGCCCTGGTGGCGGACGAGGAGTACCTGCCGGAGCACGCACTCTGCCTGACCCCGTGGAACCCCTTCGGGCTCACGGTGTGCGCGGGTACGGGCCGGCCGGCCGCCGAGGCGCTGCCGACCGCGGGCGCGGGCGGCGGTGAGGAGGCGCAGGACCTGGAGGTCGTGCTGCTGACCCTGCCGCAGGGGCTGGACTGGCGGACGCAGCCGTTCTCGCACGTGGGCGGCCCCGGCTCGCGGCCGGTGCGGATGCCGGCGCCGACGCTGCTGCCGCAGATGCGGCAGCACGCGCAGGCCGCCTGACCGGAGCACCGGCAGCCGGAGCTACCAGTACGTTCCCTGCACCATCGCCGCGAGGCTGGCGTGGTGCAGGATCAGGCCGTCCGGATCCGCCGGGATCTCGACCTCGCCGAAGTGCGCCTGCCGGTAGGCGATGCGCAGCATGACGATCCCGTGCCGCAGGGCGGCGTACAGGGTGTGGAACTCCATGTCCCGCGGGGTGTGACCGGTGAGTTCGGCGTACCGGCGTTCCAGGTCCGTGCGGCGCAGGAAGTCCGGCAGGCCGGGCTGGCCGAAGCCCACCGTGAGGTCCTGGAAGAAGCGGTGCAGGTAGACGGTCCAGCCGAGGTCGACCTCGCGGGGGGCGCAGGCCGCCATCTCCCAGTCGAGGACGGCGACGGGTTCGAAGCCTTCGTAGACGACGTTGCCGATGCGGGCGTCGCCCCAGTTGAGGACCGCGGGGCCCTCGTCGGCGGGCCACAGCTCCTCCAGGCGGTCGAAGGCCCGTTCCAGGAGCGGCGAGGGTGCCAGTCCGCGCACCACCCAGGCGTAGTAGGCGCGTTGGGCGTCCACATGGCGACGCAGCGGGCTGCCCGTCCCGTCGGGGAGGAGGAACTCGGCCTCCTTCGCCGGGAACTGGTCGTGCAGGCGGGCCAGCAGCGAGATGCTGGCCTCCTGGAGCGCGGCGCGTTCGGCGTCGCTCGCGGCGTGCAGCCAGTTGCCCTCGTAGGTGTAGGGCATGACGTCGGGCGGTACCCGGCCCTCGGCGCGGGCCATGACGAAGAAGGGTGCTCCGAGCGGTCCGGGGTCCTCCTCCAGCCAGAGCACGCGCGGGACGGGCAGGTCGGTGTGGGTGGCGACCAGGCTCATCACCCGGTGCTGGCGGGCCATGTCGTAGGTGGGGAAGACGGTGTACGCGGCCGGGTCGGCGGCGAGCCGCAGGGCGCAGGCCCGTACCGGGGTGTCGGGGTGTTCGATGTCGAAGAGCAGGGTTTCGCTGGACATGCCGTTGGAGGCGGGGACGCGGACGTGGGTCACCTGTGCCCCGGGAAGCCGGGTGTCCAGCCAGCCGGCGAGGCGCCGGCCGAGTTCTTCCGGTTCCCGGGTGGAGGTGCGGGGACGTGGTGCCGGTGCTGCTGCCATGACTGCCCCTTTGCTGCTGCCGGTTCTGTGCTACTGGGCCACGGAGCCGTAGTCGGTGAAGCCGCTCGGGTCGTGGCGGCCGAAGCTGCCGTGTTCGAAGATGCCGTGACCGGTCTGCCCGTCGAGGGTGAAGCGGGCGGCGTGGTCGGTGACGCCGAAGGCGGCCATGGGGTGGGCGGCCGGGTCGGAGAGGTCGTAGGCGCGGCGGTCGGTCCAGCCGCGGCCCTGCCAGCTGCCGTGCTGCCAGTCGGCGGCGGGCGGGTAGCCGGCGCCCACGGCGAGCGGGGAGGAGGCCAGGATCTCGACGCCGAGTTCGAGGGGTTTGCGGGCGGGGTCGGTGAGGTGGACGACCGCGCTCTCGGGGTGGCGGGTGCCGGGGCGGTAGCGGATGTCGGTGTGCGGCCAGCCGAGCTGGACGTCGCCCCGGCCGCTGCCTTCGGGGAAGACCTGGACGGCTTCGCTGAGGGTGCGGTGTCCGTCGGCGTCCTCCTGGGTGATGACCATGAGGAAGCGGTCCTCGAAGCGGACGGGGATCCAGAGCCAGTGGAAGCCCTCGGGGCGGTGCTCTTCGGCGGCGCGGCCGCCGTCCTCGCCGGGGATGGGGCGGACGCCCCAGCTGCGGTCGCGGGTTCCGGTCCAGGCGCCGGGGGTGAGGGCGAACTGCTCGCCGCGGGCGCGCAGGGTGCCGGTGACGTGGCCGGCCTGGACGAAGCGTCGGCCTTCGAGCATGAGGCGGTCGCCGCGGCGCTGGACGTGGTGGGGTTCCCAGACGGCGGGGAACTCGGCGGTCCAGGTGAGGTCGTAGGAGAGCCCCTGCGGGTCGGCGGGGTCGGCGTCGCACTGGAGAGTGATCTGCTTGAGCGGTTGGTCGACGATGATCCGCAGCGGGCCGACGGAAAGGTTCATCCGGTCGTCGGTGAGGGCGTCGGAGGCGCGGACGGCGAGGAGTTCGTCGCCGAGGCGCAGGGTGGCGTACGCGTCGATCACGCCGGCGTTGGGGTAGACGCCGAGGCCGAGGATGAGGACGGCGCGGCCGGCGTGGTCGAAGACGTGGAAGATGCACCGGTCGTAGGCGTTGCGGTCGCCGGTGACGAGGTGCTTCATCGACAGCGGGGCCTGGTGGACGGGGTATTCGTCGAGGGGTACGGGTCGGTCCGCGGGCATGGCAAACCTCCTGGGCGGCGCGGTGGCATGGTGGCGCGGTGGCATGGTGGAGTGCGACGGCTCGGCGGATATGACGGTACGTCAGAAACCGTCTTGGCGACCAGAGTTCTGGCACGTTCTGACACGGCGGCACGCCCGGCCGGACAGCCGGGGAGGGATCGAACGGAAACCCGCAGGGGAGGGGCGGTTACCCGCGCGGCCGGTGGCGCGTTGGCCCTGCATGACCACGCCTCAGACTTCCACGCCTCGGACGGGACGTCGCCGCAGGCCGATGCCGCCCGGCTACGAAGAATCGGTTCAGCAGAAACAGCCGGATCCACCGATCTACCGTGCGCTGCTGGCCCGCTGGGCCGACGACGGGCGCACCCTGCCCGGGAGCAGGGACCCGGAGTGGTCCCGGGTCGCCCGCGCCCCCATCTGGCCGAGCGGGCCCCTCTTCGGCGATCAGGCCCCCGACTCCCGGAGCGAGAGCAGGCCCGCCGCCGTCGTGCGGAAGCCGCAGCGGGCCTAGAAGGCCGCGAGGTGCGGCTCGTCATCCACGTGCAGCCACTGCGCGCCCGAGGCCCGCGCGGCCTCGGCGGCGGCCCTGACCGGGCGGACTCCCGGACCGCGGCGGCGTTCGTCCGGGTGGACCGTGGTGTCCGGGATGAAGGCGTGTGCACCGCCGTCGCCCGCCACGTGGACGCAGCCGACCAGGCGGCCTGCGCGGCGGGCGGCGATCCAGGCCGTGCTGCGCTCCAGGACGGCCGCGAAGGAGGCCGCCCGGTGCCCCGGCCACGCGGCGGCGAACAGCTCGTTCAGCTCCGCGTCGGACAGGGGCGGGCGGACCTCCAACGACGGGGAGGTCAGCGCGACTCGGGTCCCGCGAGGTGGCGGGCGATGACCATGCGCTGGATCTGGTTGGTGCCCTCCACGATCTGGAGCACCTTCGCCTCGCGCATCAGGCGCTCCACCGGGAAGTCCGCGGTGTAGCCGTAGCCGCCGAGGACCTGGACGGCGTCCGTGGTGACGGCCATCGCCGCGTCCGTGCAGAACAGCTTGGCCATCGCGGCCTGCCGGGAGAACGGCTTGCCCGCGTCCCGCAGCCGCGCCGCCGCGAGGTACAGCGCCCGGCCCGCCTCGATCTTGGTCGCCATGTCGGCCAGCATGAAGCGCAGGCCCTGGAAGTCCGCGATGGGGTGGCCGAACTGCTTGCGGTCCAGGGCGTACGAGAGCGCCTCGTCGAGGGCGGCCTGCGCGACACCGATGGCGCAGGCCGCGATGCCGAGGCGGCCCGCGTCCAGCGCGGCCAGCGCGATGGTGAAGCCCTGGCCCTCCTCGCCGATGCGCCGGCTGTCCGGGACGCGGACGCCGTCGAAGTGCAGCTGGGCGGTGGGCGAGCCCTTCATGCCCATCTTCTTCTCGGGGGCGGCCGCCGTCAGGCCCTCGGCGTCGCCCGGCACCAGGAAGGCCGTGATGCCCTTGGCGCCGTCGCCGCCGGTGCGGGCGAGGACGGTGTAGAAGTCGGCGACGCCGCCGTGGGTGATCCAGGCCTTGGTGCCGGTGATGATCCAGTCGTCGCCGTCCCGCACCGCCTTGGTGGTCAGCGAGGCGGCGTCGGAGCCCGAAGCGGGTTCGGAGAGGCAGTAGGCACCGAGCAGGCCGCCGCCGAGCATGTCGGGCAGGTGGGCGCTGCGCTGCTCCTTGGTGCCGTAGCCGGCCAGGCCGTGGCAGGCGAGGGAGTGGACGCTGACGCCGAGGCCGACGGTCAGGCGGGCCGCGGCGAGCTCCTCCAGGACCTGGAGGTAGACCTCGTACGGCTGCTCGCCGCCGCCGAACTCGCCCGCGTACGGAAGACCCAGCAGACCGGCCTCGGACAACAGGGTGAAGATCGCGCGGGGGAACTTCCCGGCGTCCTCCTCCTCGGCGGCCGCGGGGCGGATCTCCCTCTGCGCGATCTCGCGCACAAGTGCGAGGAGGTCCCGGGACTCCTCGGTGGGCAGCTGTCGGTCCACCGGCTGCGGGGCGCGGTCGTTCATGGCGGCGCTCTCCTCCCTCGTCGGGCACGGCGGCGACGCGTGAGGTGTGGGACGCGCCGCCGGATCTCGGTGCTCTCACAGCCGATACTGCCCTCCCGGGTCGCGGAAGGAGCAGTTCAGGGGCTGCGGCGGCTTGAGTATGCCCGATCAGGGCCGTCCCGTCACCGGGGCAAGATCACCCGCCCGACCGAACGGCCTTTCGGGAGCGGACGGGGCCGGACACACCGGCACGAACCGCATCGCGCAGAGCGGGTCAGAGCCGGCCGACCTGGGTTCAGAGCCAGCCGACCTGCGTGATGAACATGGCCACGACGACCACGAGCGTCCAGCCGAGCACGTGCTCGACCCAGGCGGAGGAGTCCTTGGGGCCGCCGGTCCCGACGAGGGTGCGGGCACGGGCGGTGAGGGCGGCGGTGTATGCGGTCATGCGGACCAATGTGACAGCGAATGCGGCTTTCGCGGTAGAGACGAGGCTCACGGGTGGCGCGCATCACGTGGCCGGGCCCCGGCCGGCTCGCGGTCGGGGCCCGGTGTTCCGGGGTGTCGTGCGCGGTGTCAGCGGGCGGTGCGGCCGACGCGGTTGCGGCCCGCCATGGCTGCCATGGCCAGGGCGAGCAGGCATGCGACGATGCCCGTGATGATGTTGTTCACCACGGTGCGGGTCGTGTCGACGTTGCCCGCGATGACCCAGGGAGCCACGATCGTCCAGGCGCCGATGGCCAGTGCTGTCCAGGCCATCGCGTGGGTGCGTTCGTAGGCCGAGCCGAGACCGCTCATGCACAGGCAGTACGCCAGACCTGCGATCAGGTTGTTGACGGTCAGCGCGGTCAGCACGCTGAACCCGGCGATCCACGGCGAGGCCGCCAGGTACAGGCCGGTGATGAGAGCCAGCGCCTCCACGGCCTGGGCGGCCGGTGTGCTGGTGACCCGCTCGAACCGCGAGCGCATCTCGGCGAGGTCGGGGTGGTGTTCGATGCTGCTGTGGGTGGTCATGGGGGCCGCCTCCTGTAGAAGACTTATAAGCCCTTTACCCCCTTATGTTCGCCTTATCCCTCTATGCGGTCAATGCAGGTCCGGCCGTCCTCAGAGCACGCCGGCCGACCGCAGCGCCCGGATCTGGGCCTCGCTCGGACGGGCCGGGGCGTAGAGGTAGCAGATGCCGCCGGAGCCCGAGAGGGTCTTGCCCGCCGCGTCGTGCCGCTTGGTGCGCAACCACACGTTCTCCCACTCCCGTCGCCGGTAGACGCGGCGGACGGAGGGGTTGTCGGGCGAGTTCGGGTCGTTCGCGATCACGTCCCCGGCCGCGGTGAAACCGATGACGGTCATCAGGTGGCCGGAGGTGCCGTAGCCCGCGCCGGTGAGCTCCTCGGACCGGAAGGACTGGGAGGTGATCACCGGGATTCCGGCGGCGATCAGGGCCTCCAGGTCGTTGAGGGAGCCGAGCCGGGTGACCACGCCCGCGAACCCGGGGTAGGTCGCGGCGTAGGCGGCGTTGAAGGGCCAGTTGCCGCAGCCCTTGAACGCCCAGTCGTAGGTGGAGCGGGCCGCGTGGCAGACCTGGGGGTCGGCGTAGCCGGGGTTGACCCAGGCGAGGTCCCGGGCGGCGGGCCGCAGGCCCCAGGACTCGATGATCATCTGGGAGGAGGTGGGGCTGCACCACGCCTCGCCGCCGTTGTCGTACTCCGGGTACTGGCCGACGTGGAGCTCCTGCGAGTACCGCGGGACCTTCAGCTCGCGGGCCGGGCGGGAGGGGATGGAGGCCGGGACGGTGAAACGGTCCGGGACGTCGGAGGCCATGGCCCCGGCCAGCCAGACCGTGGGTCCCCCGACCGCACTGCCCGGGGTGCGGTACAGGGTCAGGCGCAGCTGCCAGTCCTTGATCCGCAGGCCGCCCGCCTTGGCGGGGGCGTCGACGGCCAGGGTGTCGGTCCAGACGGTGGAGCGGCCGTCGGTCTGGCCGTTCACGGAGGTGCGCCGGATGTCGCCGTCGCCGGAGGCCCAGCGGCCCATCACGTACCACGGCGTGGCCGTGCCGTCGGTGTAGGTGCCGCGCAGCTCGGTCTGGATCCAGCTGCCCGCCGGGGTGTGCGCGTTCCAGGAGGCGATGAGCTCGGAGGCGGGGACGGTCGAGTGGTGCACCGGAGAGGTCCAGGTCGCGTACTCCCAGGTGCCCTTCCTCCCGGTGTGCGGGTCGGCGTACTGGACGCGGCCGGCCGGCGTCGCGATCTGCACGCCGGGACGGGTGCCGGAGACGGCGGCGGTCCCCCGGTGGGTGCCGGCCCGCCAGTGCGGGGCCGTGAACCAGAACCGGTTGTCGATCCTCCGGGCGGGGGCTCCCGCTGCGGCCGGGTGCGCGGAATCCGGGCCGGCGGGGGCCGGGCCGGTGCCGGACGGCGCCGTACCGGGCACGCCGTTGCCGGCCGGGACGGTGCCGGACGTGGCGGTGCGGGCCTCGGCCCTGCCGCCGGGGACGGCGGCGGCGGTGGCGGCCGCGAGGGCGATCGCGAGCAGGGCCCGGCGGGGCGTGGGTGCGGTCATCGAGGCGGTCCCCCGGAGTCGGTCGGTGCGGTGTGCCGGTCGGCTTCCCCAGCCTTACAGTTCCCGGCAGCCGGGCGGTGAAGCCGCGTGCGTGTCGGGGTCATACCCTGACCGGGTGGAGTCACAGCAGTCACCTGCACCCTCCGGTCCCCCCGGCCGGCCGCAGCCCCTGGAGCGGCTCGCCCGCGAGCTCGGCGGCCTGCCGCCCTCGCTCGGCCCGGTCCGGCTGATCGGCATCGACGGCCACGCGGGCTCGGGCAAGAGCACCTTCGCCGGGCACCTCGCCGCGGCCCTGGGCGGGGCGCCCGTGCTGCACCTGGACGACGTCGCCACCCACGAGGAGCTCTTCGACTGGCCGGAGCGGCTGCGCGCGCAGGTGCTGGAGCCGCTCGCCGCCGGGCGGCCCGCCCACTGGGCCCCGTACGACTGGGTGGAGCGCCGCTTCGGCCCGGAACGGGTCCTGGAGCCCGCGCCGGTGCTGCTCGTCGAGGGGGTCGGGGCGGGGCGGCGGCTGCTGCGCCCGCACCTGGCGCGGCTGCTGTGGATGGAGACTCCGCGCGCGCAGTCCTGGGGGCGCGGACGGCACCGGGACGGGCGTGAACTTTCCGACTTCTGGGACGGGTGGGAGCGCGCGGAGCTCGCGCACTTCTCGGATGATCCTTCGCGCCCCTTCGCCGACACCCTGGTACGCCAGAGCGGTACGGGATACGAGTGGACTTCCGGGGCGCCCGGGACGACGGGACGGGCGACTTCCGTCACCGAACGTAACGGACTCCCCCGGGCCTGATCGGCCGCCGGAATCAGGCGGCGCGGGCCTTCACCGGTGTGCTTGACCTGGGCCCCGCACCGGCCTTACGTTCTCAATGCGCGGTCTTTCCAGGCCGCCGCAGACGCGAAGCCCCCGATTGTTCCCCCGTGATCGGGGGCTTCGTTCTGCCCGGGCCCCCTTCCGCGCGGCCGCCGCGCCCGGCCCGCCTCCCCCGGATCTTCACCCTGCGTGACCCCGCCTCCGCCCGGGCCTCGGCGGGTCCGCGCCTCCCGCACCCTGGGTAAGGTGCGTCCCCGCAGGTACGATGCACCCCTGGTTTCATCGGCGCGGTGGACAACTCGCGGGCTCGATGCGGGGGTTGCCGGGCACCACGGGGCAGGCTTGTGGGGGATGTGATGGATTTCGCCGCGCCGGGCAGTACGCACGCCCCGGCCGAACTCGCCTGGCTGCGCGGGGTGGACGCCTGCACGATGGGCGCCTATCCGCAGGCCGAGGAGGAGTTCCGGACGGCCGTACGACTGGATCCCGCGATGGCCGACGCCTGGCTGGGCCTGCACGCCCTCCGGGTGGACACCACGAACGCGTTATTGCGCATGTACGCCCACCGCGACCGCTTCGGGGAGCAGCGGGCCCGCCACCGCCGCACGCTGAACTCCTGGTACTGGCTGGGCTGGTGGGTCCAGCCCGTACTGGAGAGCCGCCGCGACCTGCTGCTGGCCCACGCCTCGCACTGGCTGGACGGCCGCCACGTGCCGGAGCTGGACCAGGCGCTGGCCGCCCTGCCGCCGGTGGACGCCGACGCGCAGGTACGTTTCCTGCACGCCTGCCGGGCCTATCTGGTCAAGGACTGGGAGCAGCTGGTCCGGCACACCGAACCGCTGGTGGACGATCCGCTGCTGGGCATCGAGGCGGGCCTGTTCGGCGGGATGGCCCGGGTCCGGCTGGAGATGTACGGGCAGGCCGAGCCGATGCTGTCGGCGGCGCTGATGCGCTGCCGCAGCGAACAGCCGCAGCGCAAGGAGCTGCGGTACTGGCTGGCGCGGGCGCACGAGGGGACCGGGCGCAGCGCGGCGGCGCTGCCGCTGTACCGGGCGGTGCACCGGGTGGACCCGGCCTTCATGGACACGGCCGCGCGGCTGACGGCGATCGAGGACAGCGAGGACGCCGACGGGTACGCCGGGTACGCGGGGCATGCGGCGGACGCCGGCTACGCCGGCCACGGCCTGTCCTCGCTCGGCGGGGACTTCGCGGCGGTGGCGCTGGGCGGGGCCCCGGTCCAGGACATCGCGGCCGACGGGCAGGCGGAGCCGGAGCCGCTGCTGCCGCCGGAGGCGCCGGACCCGCGGTTCGGGGCGCCCGCCACGGGCCGGGTGGAGGGAGTCCGGCGGAAGGCGCCCGTCCCGCCGCAGACGGCGCCCGGGGGGCTGCCGGCCGGACCGTCCGACCCCGCGCTGCTCGCCCGGGCGCTGTCCGAGCTGGAGCGGATGGTGGGCCTGGAGCCGGTGAAGCGTCAGGTGAAGGCCCTGTCCGCGCAGTTGCACATGGCGCGGCTGCGGGCCGGTCAGGGGCTGCCGGTGCAGCCGCCGAAGCGGCATTTCGTGTTCTCCGGGCCGTCGGGTACCGGCAAGACGACCGTGGCGCGGATCCTGGGCCGGGTCTTCTACGCGCTCGGGCTGCTGGGCGGGGACCACCTGGTGGAGGCCCAGCGGGCCGATCTGGTGGGCGAGTTCCTGGGCCAGACCGCCGTCAAGGCCAATGAGCTGATCGATTCCGCGATCGGCGGGGTGCTGTTCGTGGACGAGGCGTACAGCCTGTCCAACTCCGGGTACAGCAAGGGCGACGCGTACGGGGACGAGGCCCTGCAGGTGCTGCTGAAGCGGGCGGAGGACAACCGGGACCGCCTGGTGGTGATCCTGGCGGGCTATCCGGCCGGGATGGACCGGCTGCTCGCCACCAATCCGGGGCTCTCCTCGCGGTTCACCACGCGGGTGGACTTCCCGAGCTACCGGCCGCCCGAGCTGACCGCGATCGGCGGGGTGCTGGCGGAGGCGAACGGGGACCGCTGGGACGAGGAGGCCTTGGAGGAGCTGCGCAGCATCAGCGGGCACGTGGTGGAGCAGGGCTGGATCGACGAGCTGGGCAACGGCCGCTTCCTGCGCACCCTGTACGAGAAGAGCTGCGCCTACCGGGACCTGCGGCTGGCGGGCTTCGCCGGTGAGCCGTCCCGCGACGACCTGGCGACGCTGCGGCTGCCGGACCTGATGCAGGCGTACGGGGAGGTCCTGTCGGGCCGGGGCCCGCAGGACCGGGGCCGCCCGGAGCCCCCGCCGCTGTGAGGGCGGCGCAGGCTCCGGCGGACCGGCCGGGCGGGGTCAGCCCGCCATCGCCCCGTCCCGGCGGGGCGGGCGCAGGGCCGCCGCGACGGCCCTGCGGTGCGCGGGGTCGCGTACCTCGCCGACGAGCATCTCCAGGACGTCCTCCAGGGCGACCAGGCCCAGCACCCGCCCGGCCGGGTCGGCGACCTGGGCCAGATGGGTGGCGTCGCGCCGCATGACGCTGAGGGCGTCGTCGAGGGGGAGGGTGGAGGACAGGGTGGTCATCCGGCGCCAGACCCGCTGGGGCACGGCCCGTTCCCGCTCCTCCAGGTCCAGCACGTCCTTGACGTGCAGGTAGCCCATGAAGGCGCCGTTCTCGGACCGGACGGGGAAGCGGGAGTAGCCCGTGCGGACGGTGAGCTGCTCGATCTGGCGCGGGGTGGCCGAGGGCCCGACCGTGACGAGCCGGTCCCGTGCGAGCAGCACGTCGGTGACCGGCCGGCTGCCGAGCTCCAGGGCGTCCTCCAGCCGTTCCTGCTCGCCCGGCTCCAGGAGCCCGGCCTGCCGGGAGTCCTCGACGAGCCGGCCGAGCTGGGCGCTGGTGTAGACGGCCTCGACCTCGTCCTTCGGCTCGACCTTGAACAGGCGGAGCACGAAGTGCGCGCACGCGCCGAGCGCGGTGGTGACGGGCCCGCACAGCCGGGCGAACGCGACCAGGCCGGGGCTGAACCAGAGCGCGGTGCGCTCCGGGGCCGCCATGGCCAGGTTCTTGGGCACCATCTCGCCGATGACCAGGTGCAGGAACACCACGGCGGCGAGGGCGAACGCGTAGCCGAGGGGGTGGATCAGCCCCGGCGGGACGTGGACGGCGTGGAAGAGGGGCTCCAGCAGGCGGGCCACGGTCGGCTCGGCGACCGCGCCGAGGGTCAGCGAGCACACGGTGATGCCGAACTGGGCCGCGGCCATCATCCGGGGCAGGTTCTCCAGGCCGTACAGCACCTGGCGGGCCCGCTTGGAGGTGGCGGCCAGCGGTTCGATCTGGCTGCGCCGGACGGAGACGAGGGCGAACTCGGCGCCGACGAAGAAGCCGTTCGCGAGGACCAGCAGCAGGGCGAACAGCAGTTGCAGGGCGTTCATCGGACGGCCGCCTCCACGTCGCTGCGGAGCGCGGCGGCCGGCTGCGCGGCGCCGGGGCCGTCCTGCGGATGTGCGGCAGGGCGGGTGACCGGGGGTACGGCGGGTCCGGGGTGCGGGGCGGGGACGAGCCGGACCAGCCGGACCCGTTCGGCCCGGTAGCGGCGGACCTGGCGGACGGAGAGCTTCCAGCCGGGGAGTTCGGCCCGGTCCCCGGGGGCGGGGATGCGGCCGAGCAGATCGGCGACGAGACCGGCGACGGTCTCGTACGGGCCTTCGGGGACCTCCAGGCCTATCCGGCGCAGGGTGTGCACCCGGCAGCTGCCGTCGGCCTCCCAGGAGGGCCGGCCGTCCTCGGCGGGGACGGCGGCCAGTTCCGGGGTGTCGTTCTCGGCGAAATCGTGCTCGTCGCGGACCTCGCCGACGAGCTCCTCGACGATGTCCTCAAGGGTGACCACGCCGGCGGTGCCGCCGTACTCGTCGACGACCACGGCCATGGGCTGTTCGCTGCGCAGCCTCTCCAGCAGCGGCTGCACCGGCAGGGAGCCGGGCACCAGCAGCGGGGCGACGCAGATCTGGCTGACGGTGGTGCGGGCGCGTTCGGACTCGGGCACGGCGAGGGCGTCCTTGAGGTGGACGACTCCGGTGATCTCGTCGATGCGCTCGCGGTAGACCGGGAAGCGGGACAGGCCGGTGGCGCGGGTCAGGTTCAGCACGTCGGCCGCGGTGGCCGTGTGCTGGAGGGCGCTGACCTTCACCCGGGGGGTCATGACGTGCTGTGCCGTGAGCTCACCCAGCGACAGGGTGCGGACGAAGAGGTCGGCGGTGTCCTGTTCGAGGGCACCGGCCTGGGCCGAATGGCGGACCAGGGAGACCAGTTCGCCCGGGGTGCGGGCGGAGGCCATCTCGTCGGCCGGTTCCACGCCGAGCGCCCGCACGAGCCGGTTGGCGACGGCGTTGAGCGCGGCGATGACGGGCCGGAAGGCGCGGGAGAAGACCTGCTGCGGTCCGGCCACGACCCGGGCCACCTGGAGGGGCCGGGAGACCGCCCAGTTCTTCGGGACGAGTTCGCCGACGACCATCTGGACGGCGGAGGCGAGCAGCATGCCGATGAACACGGCGATGCCGGAGACGGCTCCCGCGGGCAGGCCGGTCGCGGTGAGCGGCCCGGTCAGCAGGGCGGCGAGGGCCGGTTCGGCGAGCATGCCGACGACGAGCGAGGTGATGGTGATGCCGAGCTGGGTGCCCGAGAGCTGGAAGGACAGCTCCCGCAGGGCCTCGACCACCGTGCGGGCACGGCGGTCACCCTCGGCTGCGGCGCGCTCGGCCTCGGGTCTCTCGACGGTGACGAGGCCGAATTCGGCTGCCACGAAGAAACCGTTGGCGAGGATCAGGGCGAAGGCCGCCACGAGCAGGAGTAGCGGGATGGTCATGCCGCCGCCTCCGTGGGGAGGGCGGCGCGGGTACTACCGGACGATCCGTCCATTGCTGGAAGGAGTCACTCCTCTGGTCGCAGGTGCCCACGGGCCACGAGGTCCCGGGGCCGGTGGAGGGCGCACGGCTGCGCCCCGCCACCAGGGTAGTCATTGAGATCGCCGCCGCAATGGGACGCAGCGGTGTTCCGTCGGCCCGGCGGCCGACCCGAAGCCCGCTCAAGACGGGTTCGAAGCCGGTACGAGGCCGGCGCGGCGGCGGCTCAGCGGTCGTGGGGGCCGGTGCCCCGGGCCTCGGCGAGCGCGCGCAGGGCGCGGGCGTCGCCGATGGCCTGCTGCCGGGCCACCCCGGGCTGGATGCCGAGGGCGGGCAGGCTGGTGCCGTCGCTCAGGTCCAGGAACACCCAGGGGTCGCCGGGGCGGAGGTTGACGCGCAGGATCTGCGCCCACTCCAGGCGGCGGGTGGTGGTGAGGTTGACGACGGTGACGCCCGTCTCGTCCGCGACCACTTTGGGGCGGCTGAGCAGGACGAGTACGGAGCTCAGCAGGGCGGCGGTGAAGACGAAGCTGATGCGTTCGCCGGGGCTGAGGTTCTCCAGGAGGAAGGCGATCGCCGTGATGGTGGCGAACACGGCGAGTCCGGTGCCCAGCAGGACGGCCCGCGTGCGGGTCGGCCGGAAGGTGACCGGCAGGGCGGGCAGTGCGGGCGGGGCGGTGGACTCGGCCATGGTGCGGTGCCTTCTGGGGGTGTGCGGCGGACGGGTGGCTCGGGGGCCGGGCGGGCCGGTTGTGGGCTGCCCGGCACCGAGCTCCTGCGGATCAGAGGCGGCAGGCGTGGATCGAGGTGGTGAGGATCGCGCGCGCGCCGAGCTCGTACAGGTCGTCCATGATCCGCTGTGCTTCCTTGGCGGGGACCATCGCGCGGACGGCGACCCAGCCCTCGTTGTGCAGCGGGGAGACGGTGGGCGACTCCAGGCCCGGGGTGAGGGCGACCGCGCGCTCCAGGTGCTCGGCGCGGCAGTCGTAGTCCATCATCACGTAGCTGCGGGCCACCAGGACGCCCTGGAGGCGGCGCAGGAACTGCTGGGCCTGCGGGTTGTCGGCGTCGGTGCCGTTGCCGCGGATGACCACGGCCTCCGAGGTGATGATCGGCTCGCCGATGACCTCCAGGCCGGCGTTGCGCAGGCTGGTGCCGGTCTCGACGACGTCCGCGATGATCTGGGCGACGCCGAGCTGGATGGCGGTCTCCACGGCGCCGTCCAGGTGCACGACGGAGGCGTCGATGCCGAGGTCGGCGAGGTGCTTGGCGACGATTCCCTCGTACGAGGTGGCGATCGTCATGCCGTGGAAGTCCTGGGGGCCCTTCGCGGTGCCGGGCTTGGTGGCGTAGCGGAAGGTGGAGCGGCCGAAGTTCAGCGGCAGGATCTCCTCGGCGCTGGCACCGGAGTCGAGCAGCAGGTCGCGGCCGGTGATGCCGATGTCGAGCTTGCCCGAGGAGACGTAGATCGCGATGTCCTTGGGGCGGAGGTAGAAGAACTCCACCTCGTTCTCGGGGTCGACGACCACGAGTTCCTTGGACTCCTTGCGCTGGCGGTAGCCGGCCTCATGGAGCATCGCCGACGCCGGTCCGGAAAGTGAACCCTTGTTGGGGACGGCGATGCGCAGCATGGGGATTCCTCGGGTGCGTAGGTGCGATGGGTGGGTGCGGGCGGGGGCCCGTGGACGGGCTCCGGCCTAGAGGTGCGCGTAGACGTCGTCGAGGGAGATCCCGCGCGCCACCATCATCACCTGAACGTGGTACAGCAGCTGGGAGATCTCTTCGGCGGCGGCTTCCTTGCCCTCGTACTCGGCGGCCATCCAGACCTCTGCGGCCTCCTCGACGACCTTCTTGCCGATGGCGTGGACGCCCTTGCCCACGAGCTCGGCGGTACGGGAGGTGCTGGGGTCGCCGTTGGCGGCCTTGAGCTGGAGCTCGGTGAAGAGCTCTTCGAAGGTCTTGGAGGGTTTGTTCGCCATGATGGTCCTCAGAATAAGGGGTCCCGCGCCGCCACTCAGCGCCAGGGTTCGCTGACGGTGCGCAGGGTCATGGCGGTGGAGACGGCGGCGGTGACCGCTTCGTGCCCCTTGTCCTCGTTCGACCCTTCGAGCCCGGCGCGGTCCAGCGCCTGCTCGTCGTTGTCGCAGGTCAGGACGCCGAAGCCGACGGGGACTCCGGTGTCGATCGACACCTGTACCAGGCCTTGGGTGACGCCCTGGCAGACGTAGTCGAAGTGCGGGGTGCCGCCGCGGATGACCACTCCGAGGGCGACGATGGCATCGTAACCGCGACCGGCCAGTACCTTCGCCACGACCGGGAGCTCGAAGCTGCCGGGGACGCGCAGCACGGTGGGCTCGTCGATGCCCAGTTCGTGCAGGGCGCGCAGGGCGCCGTCGACGAGCCCGTCCATGACCTTCTCGTGCCACTGGGCCGCGATCACGGCGACCCGCAGGTCGCCGCAGTTCTTCACACTCAGTTCGGGTGCGCCCTTGCCGCTCACAGCTCTGCTCCTCGGTACGTCTGGTGGTGGCTGGTTGCCGGTTACCGGTCGTCGGTTACCGGTTCTTGGTACGGATTACTGGTTGTTGCAGGTGGAGACGGTCTGGGCCTGGTCCAGCCAGGGCAGGTCGTGGCCCATCCGGTCCCGCTTGGTGCGCAGGTAGCGCAGATTGTGCTCCCCGGCCTCCGTCGGCATGGGCTCCCGCTGCGCGACCGCGATGCCGTGGTGCACGAGGGCGTCGGCCTTCTCGGGGTTGTTGGTCAGCAGCCTGACGCTCTTGACGCCGAGGTCGGCCAGGATCTGGGCGCCGGCGGCGTAGTCGCGGGCGTCGGCCGGCAGGCCGAGTTCCAGGTTGGCGTCGAGTGTGTCGCGGCCGCGCTCCTGGAGCTCGTACGCGCGCAGCTTGGACATCAGTCCGATGCCGCGGCCCTCGTGGCCGCGCAGGTAGACGACGACGCCGCGGCCCTCGTCCTTGATCCGGGCCATGGAGGCGTGCAGCTGGGGGCCGCAGTCGCAGCGCAGGGACTGGAAGATGTCGCCGGTCAGGCACTCGGAGTGGACCCGGACCAGGATGTCGGCGCCGTCGCCGATCTCGCCGTGGACGAGGGCGACGTGCTCGACCCCGTCGACGGTGGAGCGGTAGCCGTACGCGGTGAACTCGCCGAAGGCCGTCGGCAGGCTGACCTCGGCCTCGCGCCGCACGGTCGGCTCGGCGGAGCGGCGGTAGGCGATCAGGTCCTCGATGGAGATGATCGTCAGGCCGTGCTTGCGCGCGAAGGGGATCAGCTCGGGCAGGCGCAGCATCACGCCGTCCTCGCCGGCGATCTCCACGATCGCGCCGACGGGGCGCAGGCCCGCGAGCCGGGCGAGGTCGACGGCGGCCTCGGTGTGGCCGTTGCGGACCAGGACCCCGCCGGGCTTGGCGCGCAGCGGGAAGATGTGGCCGGGGCGGACGAAGTCGGAGGGCTGGGAGACGCCGTCGGCCAGCATCCGCAGGGTGGTGGAGCGGTCGGCGGCCGAGATTCCGGTGGTGACGCCGTGGGCGGCGCTCGCGTCGACGGAGACGGTGAAGGCGGTCTTCATCGACTCGGTGTTGTGCTGCACCATCTGGGGCAGTTCCAGGCGCTCCAGCTCCGGGCCCTCCATCGGGGCGCAGATCAGGCCCCGGCACTCGCTCATCATGAACGCGACGATCTCGGGGGTGGCCTTCTCGGCGGCGATGACGAGGTCGCCCTCGTTCTCGCGGTCCTCGTCGTCGACCACGACGACGGGCCGGCCGACGGCGATGTCGCGGATGGCCTGCTCGACGGGGTCGAGCCGGAAGGCCGATTCGAGGTCCAGGTCGAGATCGATCGCGGGCACGGGGTCGAGGGTGTTCATGCCGTTGCTCCTTCCATGGCCGGGGCGGGGGCGGTGCGCGAGCGCTGGTACCAGTCGTAGGCGCCCCAGAGGACGAGCGCGAAGTAGACGACGTAGACGAGGCCGGAGAAGGCCAGTCCGTTGGTGAAGGCGAGCGGGACGCCGACCAGGTCGACCAGGAGCCAGGCGAACCAGAACTCGACCAGGCCGCGGGCCTGGGCGACCATCGCGACGATGGTGCCGACGAAGATGTAGGCGTCGGCCCACGGGCTCCACGACAGGTTCGGGAAGAGGGTGAACAGGCCGCCGACGGCGAGGGTCCCGAGGGCCGCCCCCGCGAGGAGCAGTCCGCGCTCGGCCCAGGTGGCGGTGCGGACGGCGATGGAGCCGTCCTGGGCCTGCTGCTTGCCGCGCTGCCAGGCGCGCCAGCCCCACAGGGCCACGCCGATGACGAGGAGCTGCTTGCCGACGCCCCCGGAGAGGTGGGCGGAGGCGTAGGCGGCGATGAGGATCAGGCCGGACAGGAGCTGGGCGGGCCAGGTCCATATGGAGCGGCGCCAGCCGAGGGCGAGGGCGGCCAGGCCCATCAGGTTGCCGATCATGTCGGACCAGATGACCTTCTGTCCGAAGACGGTGAAGGCTTCCGCGTTGAGCCAGGTCAGGGCGCTCACCGGTGGTCCTCCTGGGCGTGCAGCGGGTTCACGCCGGCGGCGAGCAGGCGCTCGACGTACTTGGCGAGGACGTCGACCTCCAGGTTGACCGGGTCGCCCGGCTGCTTGATGCCGAGGGTGGTCAGCGCGAGGGTGGTGGGGATGAGGCTGATGCTGAAGTGGTCGGCGCCGGCCTCGACCACGGTGAGGCTGACGCCGTCCACCGTGATGGAGCCCTTCTCGACGACGTAGCGCGCGAGGTTCTGCGGGAGGGAGATCCGGACGATCTCCCAGTGCTCGGAGGGCGTCCGGGACAGGATCTCGCCGGTGCCGTCCACGTGCCCCTGGACCAGGTGGCCGCCGAGCCGTCCGCCGAGGGCCATCGGACGCTCCAGGTTGACGCGGGAGCCTTCGGTGAGGGCGCCCAGGCTGGAGCGGTTGAGGGTCTCCTGCATGACGTCGGCGGTGAACTCGCCGTCGGCGGTCTCCACGACGGTCAGGCAGACGCCGTTGACGGCGATGGAGTCGCCGTGCTTGGCGCCCTCGGTGACGACGGGGCCGCGCAGGCGGAAGCGGGAGGCCTCCGAGAGCTGCTCGACGGCGGTGACCTCGCCCAGTTCTTCGACGATTCCGGTGAACACTCAGTGCTCCTTGGGGGCGGTGGCGGGAACGGCGGTGATGCGCAGATCGGTGCCGATGCGGACGGTCTCGGTGAGGTCGAGGCGTACCGCGCGGGTGATGGTGTGGATGCCGGCGTCGGCGAGGGCGGCGGGTCCCGCGCCCAGGAGGGCGGGCGCGAGGTAGCCGATGACCCGGTCGACGGCCCCGGCCCGCAGGAGGGTGCCCGCGAGGGTGGGGCCGCCTTCCAGGAGGACGGAGCGCACGCCGCGGGCGTGCAGGCGGGTGAGCAGGTCGTGGACGGCG
This sequence comes from Streptomyces sp. NPDC006326, assembly GCF_040612915.1. NCBI lineage: Bacteria > Bacillati > Actinomycetota > Actinomycetes > Kitasatosporales > Streptomycetaceae > Streptomyces > Streptomyces sp. NPDC006326. Next base: position 22,708 of record NZ_JBEXRC010000034.1, read on the forward strand.
ATGCGGCCGTCGTGCAGGGGCAGCCGCAGCAGGTCGACGCCCGGCAGGTGCCGGGTGTCGGCCTCCTCGCCGACGACGAGCAGGGTGGGCGCCGCCCCGTCGAGGATGCGGGCGGTGGGCAGGAGGGCGGCGCGGGTGTCGAGGGCGACGCGCAGCGGCTGGGTGGCGCCTTCGATGCCGCGGACGGCCAGGTGCGGATCGTCGGCGCGCAGGGTGCCGCCGCCCACGAGGACGGCGTCGGCCTCGGCGCGCAGCCGGTGGACGTCGGCGCGGGATTCCGGGCAGGTGATCCAGCGGCTGCTGCCGTCCGAGGCGGCGCTGCGGCCGTCGAGGGTGGCGGCGTACTTCCAGGTCACGTGCGGGCGGCCCAGGCGTACGGAGGTGAGCCAGGCGGTGTTGCCGGCCTCGGCCTCGGCCTCCAGGAGCCCGCCCTCGGTCTGGACGCCGGCGGCGCGCAGCGTGGCGGCGCCTCCGCTGGCCTGCGGGTTCGGGTCGGCGACGGCGTAGACGACGCGGGCGATGCCGGCCTCGGCGAGGGCCTGCGCGCAGGGTCCCGTACGGCCGGTGTGGTTGCAGGGCTCCAGGGTGACGTAGGCGGTGCCGCCGCGGGCGGCTCCGCCTGCGGCGCGCAGGGCGTGCACCTCGGCGTGGGGGCCGCCGGCCTGCTGGTGCCAGCCTTCGCCCACGGGGACGCCTGCGGCATCGGTGATGACGCAGCCGACGACGGGGTTGGGGCTGGTGGAGCCGAGTCCGCGGGCTGCGAGTGCGATGGCGCGGCGCATGGCGGATACGTCGGCGTCGGCGCTGTGCGCTGCGTACGCGGCGTGGTTCGCCACCGGGTCCTCCTGCCTCATCGGGCACGGACTCCGGGGCCTGTCGGGATACGACAGATGGAGCGGTCCAGCGCGCACGGGGACGCCGAGGCCGGAGAAACGGTCCGCCCGGACGTATCCGCAGGGATACGCCGATGGACCGCCGACGGCGGCGTACCGGTCACTGGCCCGCCGCGCACTGCCTCCCATCCGGACTTTCACCGTCGGTCCAGGAATTTCACCTGGTCAACCGGCCGCTGGCTGCGGACGGGTCGCGGACTATACCGCCGGTTCGGAATTACACCGACCCCGGAGTGCGCTGCTTACTGGTACTGGAGCCAGTCTGCCACGGGTGATCGGCGGCCATGCGGGTGAGGAGCTGTGGCCTGGGTCACAGGACGGCCTTCCGGCCGGAGTCCGTCAGGTCCGGCCGGGGTTGGTCCAGACCTATTGACGATGTGGTCTAGTCCTCTTAACGTTCCCTTCATCTTCCCCGGGAGACGGCCCGTCAGATGTGCGCACGTCTCGGGCCGGCACGCACCACACGTACGCCTGTTGTGCCCTTTTCGTGCCCCCCATCCTCCCCTCCCCAGGAGGCACCATGCCGTCCCCCACACGTACGAGAGCGATGCTCCTGGCATCCGGCGCCGCGATCGCCGGACTGCTGGTGGGCGGGCTCTCGGCGGGCGTCTCCCAGGCCGCCGACAACGAAGGCTGTCGCCCGGACGGGCTCTACAAGACGGCCGGCGTCGACGTCCCCTACTGCTCGGTCTACGACTCCGAGGGCCGCGAGAAGATGGGCGCCGACCACCAGCGACGCGTGATCGGATACTTCACCGGCTGGCGCACCGGCAAGGACGGCACCCCCGCCTACCTCGCCGGCAACGTCCCCTGGTCCAAGGTCACCCACCTGAACTACGCCTTCGCCCACGTCGGCGCCGACAACAAGATCTCCGTCGGCGCGGACAACGCGGACAACGCCGCCACCGGGATGACCTGGCCGGGCGTCGCGGGCGCCGAGATGGACCCGGCCCTCCCCTACAAGGGCCACTTCAACCTGCTGAACAAATTCAAGAAGCAGTATCCGAACGTCAAGACGCTGATCTCGGTCGGCGGGTGGGCGGAGACCGGCGGCTACTTCGGGGACGACGGCAACCGGGTCGCCTCCGGCGGCTTCTACTCGATGGCCACCAACGCCGACGGATCCGTCAACCAGGCCGGCATCGACACCTTCGCCGACTCCTCGGTCGAGTTCGTCCGCAGGTACGGCTTCAACGGCGTCGACATCGACTACGAGTACCCGACCACGATGAAGGACGCGGGCAACCCCCTGGACTGGCAGCTCTCCAATGCGCGCCGGGCCGGGCTCGTCAAGGGCTACGCCGCCCTCATGAAGTCGCTGCGCGAGAAGCTCGACCGCGCGGGCGCCGCCGACGGCAGGCACTACCTGCTCTCCGTCGCCGCCCCCTCCTCCGGCTACCTGCTGCGGGGCATGGAGACCTTCCAGATGCAGAAGTACCTGGACTACGTCAACATCATGTCCTACGACCTGCACGGCGCCTGGAACGAGTACGTCGGCCCGAACGCCTCGCTGTTCGACGACGGCAAGGACGCCGAACTCGCCGCCGCGGGCGTCTACTCCACCTCCCAGTACGGCGGCATCGGCTACCTCAACTCCGACTGGGCCTACCACTACTTCCGCGGCTCCATGCCCCCGGGCCGCATCAACATGGGCCTGCCGTACTACACCCGCGGCTTCAAGAACGTGCAGGGCGGCACGGACGGCCTGTGGGGCAGGGCCCCGGCCACCGCCTGCCCGGCCGGCGCGGGCCTGACCAAGTGCGGTGACGGCGCGGTCGGCATCGACAACCTGTGGCACGACCTGGACGCCAACGGGGTGGAGTCCCCGGCCGGCTCCAACCCGATGTGGCACGCCAAGAACCTGGAGAAGGGGGTCGTCGGCGACTACGCCACCCGCTACGGCTTCCCGGCGAACACCCCCCTGACCGGCACCTACGTGCGCAAGTACAGCTCCACGCTGGTGGCTCCGTGGCTGTGGAACGAGCAGAAGAAGGTCTTCCTGTCGACGGAGGACGAGCAGTCGGTGGCCGCCAAGGCCGACTACGTCGTGAACAAGGGCATCGGCGGCACCATGGTCTGGGAGCTGGCGGGCGACTACGCGTACAACTCCGCCAAGGGCCAGTACGAGATGGGCGACACGCTCACCACGACGATGTACGAGAAGTTCAAGTCGGCGTCCCCCTACGGGGCCAAGCGCGCCACCACCGCCGTGCCGAGCCAGGCGATCAAGGTGGACGTGGACTTCGGGCAGTTCCCGCTGGGCGACTCCAACTACCCGATCAGCCCCAAGCTGAAGATCACCAACAACACGAAGGCGACCCTCCCCGGCGGCACGGAGTTCCAGTTCGACTACTCCTCCTCGGCCCCGAACAACGCCAAGGACCAGTCGGGTTGGGGCACCACGGTCATCCGCAGCGACCACACGGGCAGCAACGTCGGCGGTCTCAAGGGCGACTACAACCGGGTCTCCCTCAAGCTGCCCTCCTGGCAGTCGCTGGCACCGGGCGCCTCCGCGGAGATCGACTTCGTCTACTACCTGCCGACCTCGACCCCGTCCAACTGGACCGTGAGCTTCGGCGGGAGCACGTACGGCCTGGCCGGCGACCTGGCCCGCGGTACGACGGTCGTCGAGCCCGGCGGTACGACCACCCCGCCGGCCACCCCGCCGGCCACTCCCCCGCCCACGACCACACCGCCGACCACGCCGCCGCCGACCGGCCCGCCCACGGGCGGCACGTGCACCGGCCCGGCGTACGCGGCGGGCACGGTCTACACCGCCGGCCAGGTCGTCTCCCACAAGGGGCACGGCTGGAAGGCGCAGTGGTGGACGCAGAACGAGGAGCCGGGCACCACGGGCGAGTGGGGCGTCTGGAAGGACCAGGGCTCCTGCTGACCCGCTGCGGATGAGGAAGCGCGAGGACCCGGTGGCCCGGCGGCCGCCGGGTCCTCGCACGTACGCTGCTGCGGTGAGCACACAGACAGCCGCCTGCGCCGCGGAATTCGAGGAGCACCGGGGCCGGATGTTCGGCATCGCCTACCGCATGCTCGGCTCCGCCGCCGAAGCCGAGGACACCGTGCAGGACGCCTACCTGCGCTGGAGCTCCGCCGATCGCGGGCAGATCGAACACCCGGGGGCCTGGCTCGCCAAGGTCGTCACGCACCTGTGCCTGAACCGCCTCACCTCGGCGCGGGCCCGGCGCGAGGAGTACGTCGGCCCCTGGCTCCCGGAGCCGGTGCTCACCGGGGACGGAACGCTCGGCCCGCTGGAGTCGGCGGAGCAGCGGGACAGCGTCTCGATGGCCCTGCTGGTGCTGCTGGAGCAGCTCACGCCGGTGGAGCGGGCGGTGTACGTGCTGCGCGAGGCCTTCGCGTACGGCCACCGCGAGATCGCCGGGCTCCTCGACCTGTCCGAGGCCAACTGCCGCCAGCTCTACCGGCGGGCCGCCGGCCGGGTGTCCGCCCCGAAGCCGCGCTTCGCGCCGGACCCCGAGCAGTGGCGGAGCCTGGTGGAGACCTTCCTGACGGCGGCGCGGGACGGCGACCTGACCCGGCTGGAGAGCCTGCTGACCGCCGACGCGCGGTACGTGGGCGACGGCGGCGGGGTCGTGAACGCGGCCCGGCGGCCCGTCCTGGGCCGGGACAAGGTGGCCCGGTTCCTGGTGGGCGTGCTGCGCAAGTGGACGGGCGGCTTCTCGCTCACCTTCGCGGAGGTCAACGGGGAGCCGGCGCTGGTGTTCGACGGGGCCGGGGTCCTGCTGGTGGACTTCGAGGACGGGCTGGTCAGCGGTATGCGCAGTGTGATGAACCCGCAGAAGCTGGAATTCCTCCAGCGGCAGCTGTCACATTCCTGAGGGCTGTCCGGTCCCGGCTGGTGAACGCAAGCCCTTCAGGGAAGGAACGGACACCATGAGCACCATCCTCGTCACCGGAGGCACCGGAACCCTCGGCAGGCCGGTCGTCGCGCGGCTGCGCGCGGCGGGCCACGACGTACGCGTCCTGAGCCGGCACGCGAAGGACCACCCGGTCGATCTGCGCGACGGCAGCGGGCTGGACGCGGCGATGGCGGGCGCGGAGGTGGTCGTGCACTGCGCGAGCACGCCGCGGGGCGGTGACGAGGTGGCCGCCGGGCATCTGGTCGATGCCGCCCGGCGGGCCGGGACGGTCACGAACATCGTCTACATCTCGATCGTCGGGGTGGATGTGGTGCCCTTCGCGTACTACGAGGTGAAGTACAAGGTGGAGCGGCTGCTGGAGGAGTCGGGGCTGGGAGTGACGATCCTGCGCACGACCCAGTTCCACGACCTGGTGGCGACCGTGACGGAGACGCTGGCGAAGGTGCCGGTGCTGCCGGTCCCGCTGCCGAAGGGGGTGCGGGTGCAGCCGATCTCCGTCGAGGAGGTCGCCGACCGGATGGCGGAGCTGGCGGTCCCGACCCCGGCGGGCCGGGTCCCGGACATGGGCGGCCCGGAGATCCGCACCCTGGTGGACCTGGGCCGCGCCTACCTGGCGGCGACGGGGCGCAGGCGGCCGGTCGTCCCGCTCCCGCTGGCGGGCAAGGCGTACGCGGCGTTCCGCCGCGGCGGCAACCTGACGCCGGCGCACGCGGTGGGCCGCACCACCTTCACGGAGTTCCTGGCGCGCCGCGGTTGACGGCTCCGGGCGGGGGCATGGCCGCGGCGACCCCGGCGACGTGGACGCCGCGGCTTGGGCGTCAGGGGGTGAAGAGGGTGCTCTGGGCGGCTTCCCGGGCTGCCAGGCGGGCGCCCGTGAGGACCGCCGGGTCTCCCAGTGCGGTGGCGCGGACCTCGGTGGGGACCGGGGTCAGCGTGGCCAGCCGGGCGGCGACCGCGGCCGCCAGTGCGTCCCCGCCCGCCCGGCCGAGCTCCCCCGCCAGGACCACGCAGCCCGGGTCCAGGACGGCCGCGACGGCCGCCGCCCCGAGGGCGAGCCGTGCCGCGAGGGCCTCCAGGAAGGCGGTCCCGGCGGCGCCGGCCACCGCCTCCTCCACCGGCCCGGTGAAGCCGTGCTCCGCGGCCAGCGCGGCCACCGCCGCACGGCCCGCCAGCGCGTGGAAGCCGCCCCCGCAGTCCGTGGCGGAGGGCAGCCCGGCCGTCCCCGGCACCGGCAGGAAGCCGATCTCGCCCGCCCCGCCGGAGGCCCCCCGGCGCAGCCGCCCGTCCAGGACCACCGCCGCGCCGACGCCCGCGCCGAGCCACAGCAGCACGAAGGAGTCCAGGTCCCGGGCGGCGCCCACCCGCTGCTCCGCCAGGGCGGCGAGGTTGGTCTCGTTCTCCACCACCACCGCGGCCGGCAGCCGCCGCCCGAGCGCCGCCACGAGGTCGCGGTGCCAGGACGGCAGTCCGGCCGTGCCGCGCAGTTCCCCGCTGGCCGGGGCGACCAGGCCCGGGGCTCCGACCACCACCGTGTGCAGCGGATCGGCGCCCGCCTCCCGGGCGAGGGCCTCCAGGACGTCCACCGCCTCGTCGACGGCGTCCACCGGCAGTGCGGCCTCGGCGAGCGGGCGGCCCAGCAGGTCCGTGACGACCGCCGTCGCCCTGTCCGTCCGTACGTCCAGGGCCGCCAGATGGGCCCGGCGGGCGACGATCCCGTACAGCCGGGCGTTCGGGCCGCGGCGCTGTTCCCCGGACTGCCCCACGACCTCGATCAGTCCGGCGTCGGCGAGCCGTTCGACCAGGTCGGCGACCGACGGGCGGGAGAGGCCCGTCTTCGCCTTGAGCTGGGTGGCCGTCAGGGGCCCCTCCTCCTGGAGGAGTTGCAGGGCGAGCCGGTCGTTGATGGCCCGGGCCGTGCTCGGTGACGCGGGTGTCGCGGGCGGTGCGGGCGACACGGCGGCGGCGGTCAGGGCATTGGCAGGAGTCACGGCGCCCATCCTAGGCAGCTTCCGGCCCTCACTATCAGGCAGGTTCCCTGATAGTTTAAATCCCATGACCGGGGAAACCGACCTCAGCTCTGCGCGCCTGCGCCACGCCCGCCTTGCCATAGCCGGCGTCTTCTGCACGCACGGAGCCGTCACCGGCTCCTTCGCCACCCGCATCCCGTGGATCCAGGAGCACGCACACCTCGGCGCGGGCACCCTGGGGCTGGCGCTGGCCTTCCCGGCCCTCGGTGCGGCGCTCGCGATGCCGCTGGCCGGGCGGATCAACCACCGTTTCGGGGCCCGGACCGCCCTGCGCGGCCTGCTGGCCCTGTGGACGCTCTCCCTCCTCCTGCCGGCCCTCGCCCCCAACCTGGTGACCCTGTGCTTCGCCCTCTTCGTCTACGGGGCCACCTCGGGGATGTCGGACGTGGCGATGAACGCGCTCGGGGTGGAGACCGAGAACCGGCTCGGCCGCTCGGTCATGTCCTCCCTGCACGGCATGTGGAGCGTGGGCGCGCTGCTCGGCTCGGCGGCCGGCACCGTCGCCGCCCACACCAGGGCCGACGCCCGGCTGCACCACCTGCTCGCCGCACTGGCCCTCACCGCGGCCGGGCTGCTCTGCGTACGGGGCGTGCTCGATCTGCGCAGTGCCGCCGGGGCCGAGGCTCCGGCGCACTTCGCGCTGCCGCCGCGGTCCGCGCTGCTCATCGGCGCGATCGGCTTCTGCGCGGTCTTCGCCGAGGGGGCGAGCCTGGACTGGTCGGCGGTCTACCTGCGGGACGTGCTCGACACGGACGCGGGCCTCGCCGCCGCCTCGACCACCGCCTTCGCGCTCACGATGGCCGCCGCCCGGCTGGCCGGCGACCGGGTGGTGGACCGGTTCGGGCCGGTGCGCACGGTCCGGGCGGGCGGTGTCCTGGCCACCGCGGGCGGGCTGCTCGTGGTGACGGCCGGCCATCCGGCCGCCGCCCTGGCGGGCTTCGCGCTGATCGGGCTCGGCATCTCGGTCGTGGTCCCGCTGGCCTTCGCGGCGGCTGCCCGCAGCGGGCCCGCCCCGGCGCAGGCGATCGCCGGCGTCGCCACGATCACGTACACCTCGGGCCTGATCGCCCCGTCGGCGATCGGCGCCGTGGCGGACGCCAGTTCCCTCGTGGTCTCCTTCGGGCTGGTCACCCTGCTGGCGTTCGCGCTGGTGGCGGGGGCGGCCGTACTGCGGCAGCGGCCCGCCGCCCGTACGACGGAGGCCGCCGATCGGGACGAACCGGCCCGTATCCGTCCGTAGTGCAGGGCCTGCCGCCCGCACGGCCCCCTCGTACGCGGGCCGTTGGTCCTCGTTCGCGGCGTTCTTCCCCACCCGGTTCGCCCGAACCGGCGAAGCGCACGGCCAAGTTCCCCGGATCCGGGCCCGCGGCTGGGACGCTGCCTCCCATGGAAGCGGTGCTCGCGCGGATGCGCGCCCTGGACGAGCGGCTCCCCGCGCAGGACGGTGTCGCCGTCTTCAACCGGGTGTACCTGACGGTCACGCAGGCCCTGTACGAGGGCATCGGCCGCGGGGAGTTCCCCTCGCCGCGGCGGGCGCAGACCCTGAGCGTCCGCTTCGCCGAGCGGTACCTGACGGCGGTGGAGGCGGACCGCGCCCCGGCCTGCTGGCGGCCGCTGCTCCAGTACCGCCGCCACCCCGGGGTACGGCCGCTGCAGCACGCGCTGGCCGGGATCAACGCGCACATCGGGCACGACCTGGCCCTGGCGGTGGTGTCCACCTGCCGGGCGCTGGACTGCGAACCCCGGGCGCTGGAAGCCGACTTCGACCGGGTCGGCGACACCCTGGTCTGTCTGGAGGAGCACATCCGGGAGGACCTGATGCCGGGCCCGGACCTGCTGGAGATCGCCGACCCGCTGACGCACCTGCTCGGCTCCTGGAGCCTGGACCGCGCCCGCGGCGCCGCCTGGTCGGCGGCCCGCCTGCTGTGGACCCTGCGCCGTACGCCCGAACTGGCGGAGGAGTTCACGGAATCCCTGGACGCGGGCGTGGGCCTGGTGGGCCGCTGCCTGCTGACCCCGACCGGCTGAACCGCCGGCCGGCCGCGACCGGCCCCGAACGGCCGCTGCCGCGTACGGCCCGCACGTGAAAACGGGCCGCCGCCGCGCCTGTGCGCGGGGGCGGCCCGTGGTCACGGGGCCGGAGGGGCCGGGTGGGTCAGTCCTCCGGGAGTTCGACCGGGGCGATCTCGTCGTAGACGTCGCCCGGGCCGGGGTTGGTGGCGTCGGTCGAGCCGCCGAGGTGGTGCATGACGCCCCAGACGGCGTTCAGGGCGGTCTGGACCGCACCCTCGGCCCAGCCGGCCGTCCAGGAGATGTCGTCGCCCGCGAGGAAGATGCCGCGCTTGTCCTCGGGGAGGCGGTCCTGCATGAAGTGGGTGAACAGGCGCCGCTGGTAGCGGTAGTGGCCCGGGAGGTTGGCCTTGAACGCGCCCATGAAGTAGGGCTCGTTCTCCCACGACACCGTCACCGGGTTGCCGATGATGTGGCGGCGGATGTCGACCTTCGGGTAGATCTCGCCGAGGGACTTCAGCATGACCTCCATCCGCTCGTTCGCGGACAGCGGCAGCCACTTCAGGCTGTCGTCGCACCAGGTGTACGACAGGCAGATGACGGCCGGCTGGTCGGGACCGTTGTCCAGGAGGTACGTGCCGCGCGTCATGCGGTCCGTGAGGGTCATCGACATGACGTCGCGGCCCGTCTCCTCGTCCTTGTCCAGCCAGAACGGGCGGTCCACCGGGATGAAGAGCTTGGAGCTCTCCATGTAGTGGGTGCGCTCCATCGCCGTCCAGTGGTCGATCGGGAACAGCGAGTCGTCACACGCGATCTTGGACAGCAGCATCCAGGACTGCGCGGTGAAGATCGCCGCGCGGTACGTGCGGATGTCGCCGGAGGCGTCGGTGACCGTGATGCGGTTGCCGGCCGTGCGGTGCAGGCGGGTCACCGCCGGGCGCGGGGTGCCCTCGTGCAGGGAGGACAGCGAGGTGCCCTGGGCCCAGTGGACGATCTTCTCGGGCTCGCGCTCCCACAGGCGCAGCGGCAGCTGCTGCGAGCCGCCGACGATGCCGCGGTGGTGGTCGTCCGCCTCGGTGTAGACGACGCGCAGGATCTCCAGGATGGAGTTCGGGAAGTCGGTGTCCCAGCCGCCCGTGCCGAAGCCGACCTGGCCGAAGATCTCGCGCTTGCGGAAGGACTGGAACGCCTCGGACTTGCAGAGGAACCCGTAGAAGGTCTCGTTGTCGAGCTTCTCGACGAGCTTGGCCCAGATCTCGCGGATGCGCGGGACGTCGCGCTCGCGCATCGCCCGGTTCATGTCGGAGAAGTCGGCGCCCTCGTCGAGGCACGCGTTCCACGCGTCGGCGACGTCGCGGTAAATCTGCGGCAGGTCGGCGATGGTCTCGGCGTAGTGGGTCTCGCCCTTGAGGTCCACGACCGTCGAGGGGGTGGCCTCGGCGAGCGGGTTCGGGAAGGGCTCGGTGACCAGGCCGACCAGGTCGATGTAGTGCTGGAGCGCCGTGGAGGAGGGCGGGAAGCGCATGGCGCCCATCTCCGCGGTCAGACCCTCGGTGCCGGTGCCCTCGAAGCCCACGGTCCGCAGCCGGCCGCCGATCTGGTCGGCCTCGTAGACGACGGGCTTGAGGCCCATCTTCATCAGCTCGTACGCGGAGATGATCCCGGACAGGCCACCGCCGATGACGGCGACCTCGGTGCCGTGCTCGGTCGCCGGTATCTGGCCCAGCCCCGCCGGGTGGGCGAGGAAGTCGTCGTACGCGTACGGGAAGTCCGGGCCGAACATGGTGATCGGCGGCTGTCCGTCGCTGTGCGGGACGGCGGTGGTGGGCACCGTGGACGTCATGGGGTACGGCTCCTTGCAGGGTGGGGCAGGGGGGAGGGCGGCGCGGGCGTGGCTCAGACGAGGGAGGCGTAGAGCCCGGGGCGGCGGTCGCGCAGGTAGGGGTTGGTCTCGCGGGAGGCGCGCAGCAGCTCGGGGTCGGCCTCGCCGAACACCAGCTCCTCGCCGCGGCCGGCCCGGGTGCGGGTGGCCCCGTCGGGGCTCGCCAGGCAGCTGAGTCCGACGAACTCGAACTCGCCTTCGGGACCGGTGCGGTTGACGTACGCGATGTACATCTGGTTCTCGAAGGCCCGGACGGGGACGAGCTGTTCGGCGACGAACTGGAACGGGTGCATCTGTGCGGTCGGCACCAGGAGGAGGTCGGTGCCGGCCAGTGCGTGCGCCCGGACGTTCTCCGGGAACTCCACGTCGTAGCAGATCATGACGCCGATGCGGAGGCCGCCCAGGTCGGCCTGGACGACGGGGGTGTCGCCGGGCGTGAACGCCTCCTGCTCGAAGCGGCCGAAGAGGTGGGTCTTGCGGTAGTTCGCGAGCCGCGTCCCGTCGGGGCCGATGAGCTGCGCCGCGTTGTAGACGGTCTCGCCGTCCCGCTCGGGGTAGCCGTACAGGACGGCGACGCCGTGGCGGCGGGCGATGGAGCCGATGGCGTGGGCGGATTCGCCGTCGGCCGGCTCGGCGAGACCGGCGATGTCCTCCACCGGCAGGGCGTAGCCGGTGAGGTACATCTCCGAGGTCACGAGGAGCCCGGCCCCCGCCTGTGCGGCGCGCGCCGCGGCCTCGTCGAGCGCCTTCAGGTTCTCGGCGGTGTCGCCGAGCCGTCCGGAGCTCTGGAGGAGTGCGGTGCGCAGCGGGGGCATGGGCGTACCTCTGTGGCAGGAGGGGTGGGGTGTCCTACGAAGGTACGTTTGCGCGTTCGACCCCGACAAGCCGTGACCGTTGCGCTCCGCGCATCGAATCGTTGCGTGTTTCGACAGCCGGGCGGCGATTCGTTGCGCGGCGGCCTTCGGTCCCTCGCGGGAGGGGCGGGGCTCAGGCCGTCCCGGCGCCCCGGGGGTCCCCGTGGAAGGCGGGGTGGGCGCTCATGCGCCGCAGGTCGTCCAGGATATCGGGGGTGTCGTTGCTGACGATGCGGCCGCTCCAGGTGTCGCACAGGGCGGGGACGGCGAGGGTGCCGTCGTAGTGGTGCCCGGCCGCCTCGTAGGCCCGGCGCAGCGCGGTGTACGAGGCCTGCGTCCCGAGCACGGTGGCGGCGACGCCGCGTTCCAGCCCGAGCAGGGCCAGGGTGTCCGCGACGCGCCGGGACAGCGGACAGTCGGCGGAGAGGTAGAGGCGGTAGCGGTGCGGGACGGGGGAGAACCCGGCGCCGATGCGGCCCCGCAGGACGGGGGCCGGGCCGGTGCGGGGCAGGACCATCTGAAGCATGACTCTCCTGGGGCGTGGCGGGACGCCCGGCGGCATGCTGCGCGCCGGGTCACGGGGCCGTGCGGGAGACGTACGCGGGACGTGCGTACGGAGGCGGGAAGCTCAGGCGGCGGGAGCTCAGGCGGCGGCGCGGAACGCGCTGCAGACGCGCAGGAGGTCGATGTGCAGGCGCCGGGTCAGCCACCAGCGGCGGAGGGTCTGCGCCCCCGCTTGCGCCGTCCAGGCCATCTCCACCGGCTCCGCCCTGCCCTCGGCGCCCCGGGGGGCATAAATTCGCCCGCGCCGGACGCTGATCCTCGTGACCGTCGTCCCCAGCAGTCTCGTGGCGGTGCGCGGGGCCGTCAAGAAGGTGGTGGCGCCGGGCACGGACCGCCCGAGGGAAGGAGCCCTCCCCCTCATGTCGCCCGACACCGGCACGGTTTCCCCCGCCACCGCCCCCGCCCCCGCCCCCGCTCGCGATGCCGGCGATGTCGCCGCCGTTCTGGACAACCCCGTCTGGTCCGCGCTGACCGGGCCCGCCCGCGGCTTCGCCGAGACGGGCCCCGCGGGCCTGGCCGCCCGCTACGTCGGGGACGCCTCGCCCTTCGCGGCGCTCGCCGACCCGGAGGACCCGGCCGCCTGGGCGGACCTGGCCGCGCTGGCCGGCCCGGGGGCTCCGGTCTGGGTCACCGGGCTGCTGACCCCGCCCGAGGGGTGGACCACGGTGGCTTCGATCGCGGGCGTACAGCTGGACGGCCGGGCGGTACGGCCCGAAGCCGCGCCCGAGGCGGTCCGGCTGGGCCCGGCCGACGTGCCGGAGATGCTGGAGCTGGTGGCACTGACGAGGCCGGGCCCGTTCCTGGACCGCACCGTCGAACTGGGCACGTACCTCGGGATCCGGCACGAGGGGCGGCTCGTCGCGATGGCGGGCGAGCGGATGCGGCCGCAGGGCTGGTCGGAGATCAGCGCGGTCTGCACCCACCCCGACCACCGCGGCCAGGGCCTGGCGGGCCGCCTGATCCGCGCGGTGGCGGCGGCGGTCACCGCACGCGGCGACCACCCCTTCCTCCACGCGGCGGCGGACAACACCCCGGCCATCGCCCTGTACGAGTCGATGGGCTTCACCCTCCGCCGCAACCCCCTCTTCCTCGGCCTGCGCACCCCGGAGGAGCAGGTCTGAGGGGGCCCGACCCGCACGGGCAGCCGGCTCGGGTGAGGTACACCACACAGAGAATGAGGAATTGGACATCGAGCGTCGCGCCCGGCAGCCTTTGGCAGTTGACCATAACCAGGGATGGGCGTTGTAGGTGGATACCCGTACGTCTCGGTGGCAGCTGCGGTGGTCTCATGGCACCGTTGCAGACCTCCTGACCGGCCGGAACAACAGCATGGGTTTCATCCGGCTGATTCTTGCGACAGCCGTGGTCGTCTCCCATGCGAGAGTGCTGGGTTTCGGCAGGACCGAGTTCGGCCACTCCTTCACCCATGGCCAGGTCGACCTCGGCAAGTGGGCGGTCTACGGGTTCTTCATTCTCTCGGGGATCCTCGTCACCCGCAGCGGGGTACGCCTGGGGTTGGGGCGCTTCCTGTGGCACCGGGCGCTGCGCCTGCTGCCTGGACTGTGGGTGTGTCTGTTCTTGACGGCGTTCGTCGCCGCTCCGCTCCTGTACTGGCGAGTACACGGGACCCTGGCGGGTTTCACGGGGCGTGCCTGGGGGCCGCTGGAATACCTGCGGTCCAACGGGGCGATCCAGCTCAACCAGAACGACGTGTCCGACGTCATGGCCGATGCCATGGGCAAGGGCCTCGCACACGACCGCAGCATCGACGGCGCACTGTGGTCGCTGTATTACGAGGTCCTCTGCTACGTGGGCGTGGCAGTTCTGGCCCTGACCGGTGTACTCGCACGCGCCCGGCGCGCCGTACTGCTGATCACCTGCTTCCTGGGCTGGCTGGTCATACGGCAAGCCGTGGGCGACCGGTTCTGGGCGGGTGCCTTCGAGGCCTCCTACTTCCACCCGCTCGACCTGCCGGTGGTGGGCTACACGAACCCGGTTCTCGTCATCTACCTCGGCTTCGCGTTCGCGCTGGGCGCGGTCATCGAGCTGTACGGCCATCGCGTTCCGGTCAGCGACGCGCTCGGAATCGGTTCGCTCCTGGTAGTGCTCGGCAGTGCCCGCTACGGGTTTCTCTTCGTGGTGGGCATACCCGCTTTCGCCTACCTTCTGGTGTGGCTGGCGATCCGGCTTCCGGCACCCTTCCGCCGGGTCGGCGCGCGACACGACTACTCGTACGGCATCTACATCTACGGCTTCGTCGTCGAGCAGGTATTGGCCGTATTCGGCTTCGGGCGTTGGGGGCTGTTGCCCTATCTCGGCCTGAGCCTCGCCGTGACCGTCATGTTGGCGGTGGGGTCGTGGCACTGCGTCGAACGTCCCGCCATGCGCCTGAAGGACCTGGGCAGAGGCCGCCCGCGATCCCGGCGAGCTTCCCCCTCGGGGCGGCCACCGGCGGTTTCCGTCGGGGTGTCCCACTCACCTGAGCGGAACAAGGTCACCACGGCCCTCTGAGCAAGCGACTGAGGGGGGTGAGGCATTGCGCCTCACCCCCCTCGGTCATGGGTCGGGTCAGGCTGACGTTTGGCGGCGCGTGGAGCGGTCACACGCGGGGCGTCCCCCCGTTGACACAGAAGGGAACTGCCATGACCGATGTCTCTCGCCTGCCCGGCTCCGCGGCCCATCACTGGCAGTGGCAGCTGCGTGCGGCCTGCCGGGAACTGGGGCCGGGGCGATTCTACCATCCGGCCGGGGAGCGGGGTGAGGAGCGGGAGGACCGGGACCAGGCCGCGAAGCGGGTCTGCGCGGTCTGCCCGGTCCGCGCCGCGTGCCTGGAGCACGCCCTGCGGACCCGGGAGCCCTTCGGGGTGTGGGGCGGGCTGACGGAGGAGGAGCGCCGTACGCTGCTCAGCCGCACCTGCACCGAGCAGGAGCGCCGCACCCTGATAAGCCGCGCCTCCGCCGAGGCCGCGCACGTCACTGCGGGGGCGCGGGGCTAGGCCGGGGCGCCCGAGGTGAAGCGGCGGAGGAGGGGGGAGAGGACGAGCACCGATTTGGTGCGCTCCACGAACGGCTCGCCCGCGATGCGTTCCAGTACCCGCTCGAAGTGCCGCATGTCGGAGGCGAAGACCTGGACGAGGGCGTCCGCGTCGCCGGTGACGGTCGACGCGGACACCACCTCGGGGTAGCGCTCCAGACCTCGCCGGATGTCGTCGGGCGAGGTGTTGTGGCGGCAGTAGATCTCGATGAAGCCCTCGGTCTCCCAGCCCATGGCGGCAGGGTCGACCCGGACGGTGAAGCCGGTGATGGCTCCCTCCGCCCGCAGCCGGTCCACGCGCCGCTTCACGGCGGGCGCCGAGAGGCCGACCTCGGAGCCGATGTCCGCATAGGAGCGGCGGGCGTCCTCGGCGAGGGCGTGCACGATGCGTTCGTCGAGATCGTTCAGTCGCACTGCGGGTGGATCACTTCTCTGCTGTGGCCACTTCTTCTTCCGTGGCCAGACGGGAGCGGCGGATGCCGTACAGGAAGTAGAACACGAGGCCCACGATCATCCAGCCACCGAAGACCATCCACGTGGCGGTATCGAGCTCGAACATCATGTAGCCGCAGGCGAGGGCGCCCAGGATCGGGGTGACCGGGAAGAGCGCCACCTTGAAGGTGCGCGGCATGTCGGGCTTGGTGCGGCGCAGGATGACGACGGCGACGTTGACCAGGCCGAAGGCGAAGAGGGTGCCGATGCTGGTGGCGTCGGCGAGCTTGCCCAGCGGGATGAAGGCGGCGAGGACGCCGCAGAAGAGGGAGACGATCACCACGTTGGCGCGGGGGGCGCCGGTCTTCTCGTCGACCTTGGCGAAGACCTTGGGGACGAGGCCGTCGCGGGACATCGCGAAGAGGATGCGGGTCTGGCCGTAGAGGACGGCGAAGACGACGGAGAAGATCGCGACGATGGCGCCGGCGGCGAGGACGACGCCCCAGACGCTGGTGCCGGTGACGTCGGTCATGATCTGGGCGAGCGCGGCCTCGGTGCCCTCGAAGTCCTGCCAGGGCATGGCGCCGACGGCGACGAAGGCGACGAGCACGTAGAGGACGGTGACGATGGCCAGCGACAGCATGATCGCGCGCGGCAGGTCCTTCTTCGGGTCCTTGGCCTCCTCACCGGCGGTGGAGGCGGCGTCGAAGCCGATGTACGAGAAGAAGAGGGTGGAGGCGGCGGCGCTGATGCCGGTGACGCCGAGCGGGGCCAGCGGGGTGTAGTTGCCGGCCTTGATGCCCATGACGCCGATGCCGATGAAGAGCAGCAGGGTGACGATCTTCACGCCGACCATGATCGAGTTGACGGTGGCGCTCTCCTTGGCGCCGCGCATCAGGAAGACCATCGAGAGCAGGACCACGATCAGGGCCGGCAGGTTGATGAACCCGCCCTCACCCAGCGGCGCGGAGACCGACTCGGGGACGGTGACGCCGATGGTCCCGTCGAGGAACTCGTTGAGGTACTGGCCCCAGCCGACGGCGACGGCCGCGACGGAGACGGCGTACTCCAGGACCAGGCACCAGCCGCAGACCCAGGCGATGAGCTCGCCCATGGTGGCGTACGCGTACGAGTACGAGGAGCCCGAGACCGGGACGGAGCCGGCCAGCTCGGCGTAGGAGAGGGCCGAGAACAGGGCGGTCAGGCCCGCGATCACGAAGGAGATCGTCACGGCCGGGCCGGCCTTGGGAGCGGCGGTGCCGAGGACGACGAAGATGCCGGTGCCCAGGGTGGCACCGATGCTGATCATCGTCAGCTGCCACATGGTGAGCGAGCGGCGCAGGGTGCCGCCCTCGCCCTGGCCGCCCTCGGCGACGAGCCGCTCGACGGGCTTGCGGCGCAGCAGCGGGTTCACGGGCTTGCGCGTCTCCGGGGAGAGCGGGGGTGCCTGGCCCTGATCGAGCACGAGGGGACTCCTTTGACACTGCGGATGGGGACGGTTCGGGCGTCGACCGCAGCGGTCCGGAGCAGTTGGCAGACGGGGGTGAGCCCGTCTGGGCATGGGGGACCGCCGAGCAGGCGGTCTGCGCCACTCCACGTACAGGGGGTGAGCCTACGAGCTGAGTGATACTGCCCGTAATGCACCATCCTTGCACATTGGCGCACGATCGTTGCACGGATCTGTCCGGGATGGCCGTTTGTTGCGCGCCGATGTTCGATCAGTGCGCAGGAGCCTCTCACCCCCTTTCTTGACACCTCGTCAGTTCTGCCGCAGCGTGCCGCCATGGATCCGGACGTGCTCCCCGTCCGCGCGAGGTACGGGTGAACGCGGTGGCCCCGGGCCGTGCTCCGTCGCCGGACGGCGGGGTAGGCGTCAGGTTCCCCCCATCCCACGATCGGAGGCGAGCAGTGACCACCGAGGACACCGCCCGGCACGCGCCGTACACCACGCCCTGGCTGGACCCGGCGCCGTTCCTGCGCGGGGTCGCCTGGCTGGACCGGGGACGCCCGGTACGGGCCGACCCGGCGGACACCATGCGGCTGCCCTGGGACACCGGCGAGCGGGCCACGCTGCCCATCGGGGTCCGGCTGGAGTTCAGGGCCGAGGGGGCGCACGCGGTGGAGGTCCGCTACCGGGCGACCGTTCCCGGGCCCACCGACGCCCTGCGTGACCTGGCGCACGGCTTCGCGCTGTGGGACCGCCACGGGGTGGTCCGGGAGGTGTGGACCGAGCCGGCCGAGGAGGCTGTCGTACGCATCGAGCTCCCCGGGGGCCCCGGACCCTTCACCCTCCACCCGCCCGAGGCCCAGTCCCCGCTGATCCTCGGCCTGCGCGCGGTCGGCGGCGCCCTCGTCCCCGCCCCGCCCGCCCCGCGCTGGGTGGTGCACGGCGACTCGATCACCGAGGGCTGGTGGTCCACCCGGCCGGCCCACGGCTGGCCCGCGGTCACCGGCCGGGCGCTCGGCTGGGACACGGTCAACCTCGGCTACGCCGGCGCCGCGCGCGGCGAACTCGCCACCGCCGAGCAGCTCGCGGCCCTGCCCGCCGACGTCCTCACCCTCGCCTTCGGCACCAACTGCTGGTCGCGCGTGCCGTTTTCGGCGCCGCTGATGTACGAGACCACCCGCGCCTTCCTCGACCTGGTCCGCCACGGCCACCCGCGCACCCCGCTGCTGCTCCTCTCCCCCGTCCTGCGGCCGGACGCCGAGCGCACCCCGAACCGGCTGGGCGCCACCCTGGGCGCCCTGCGCGACGCCATGGAGCGGGCGGCCCGGGACCGGATCGCCGCCGGGGACGGCCGGCTGGTCCTGCTGCCCGGCCACGACCTGCTGGGCCCCGAGCACCTGGCGGACGGCCTGCACCCCAACGACAGCGGACACCAGGTCCTCGGCCTCGCTGTGGCCACGGCTCTGCGGCGGGCCGGGTTCGCCGCGGGGTGAGTGAAACAGCCCACACCGCCCTTCGTGAACACAACGCCCCACACACACCGTGTCCTTCGCAAGCTGCCGGCGCACCGCTCCGGCGGGGCGGCGGAGACGAAGGACACCACACGTGGGAGAGATCAAGATGGGCATCAAGCGCGGAACCACCCTGGCAGCCGTGGCCGTTGCCGTCGCACTGACCGCGACGGCCTGCGGCGGGGACGACACCGGGGCCGGCGCCGCCAAGCCGGCCGGCGCCGCCGCCCCGGCTCCCGCCTCCGGCTCCGGCTACGGGTCCGACTACGGCGCGGGCTCCGCCTCGGGCTCCGGTGCGAACCCCGCAGGCTCCGGTGCGAAGCCCGCCGGACAGCTGGCCGTCGCCCAGAACGACACGGTCGGCCCGGTGCTCACCGACAGCGCCGGCCTCACCCTCTACCGCTTCGACAAGGACACCGCCAAGCCGCCGAAGTCGAACTGCGAAGGGGACTGCGCCACCGCCTGGCCGGTGGTGGCCGCAGGTGACGCGACCGCCGCCGCGGGGATGGACCCGGCGCTGCTGGGCGAGGTGGTCCGCGGCGACGGCAGCAAGCAGCTGACCGTGGCGGGCTGGCCGGTGTACCGCTTCGCCAAGGACACCAAGGCGGGCGATGTGAACGGGCAGGGCGTGGGCGGCACCTGGTTCGCCTTCGGGGCCGACGGGAAGAAGGCGGCGAAGGCGGCGGCCGCGCCCGCCGGTGCGGGCCAGGCCACGGGCGCCCTGACCGTGGCCAAGGACCCCAAGCTCGGCGATCACATCGTCGACGGCAACGGGATGACCGTCTACCGGTTCAAGAAGGACACCGCCTGGCCGATGGCCTCCAACTGCACCGGCGACTGCGTGGCCAAGTGGCCGGTGGTGCCCCCGGTGGACAAGGCCGACGCCAAGGGCATCGTGGAGAAGGGCTTCTCCGTCCTGGACCGCCCCGACGGCAAGAAGCAGCAGGCGATCGACTGCTGGCCCGTCTACACCTTCACCGGTGACAAGAAGGCCGGCGACATCAACGGGCAGGGCGTCGGCGGCACCTGGTACGCCGTCTCCCCCGACGGCAAGCTGATCACCACCTCCTGATCCGCCCTCCCCCGTCCGCCTCCCCCGCCCGTCCTCCCCCCGCTTCCGAACCGCGCGGCCCCTGCCTCCCCCTCCCCCCGGGCAGGGGCCGCGCACCGTTCCCCCGGGCGCCTGTCCTCCCTAGACTCCCTCGCATGCTGCGCGTACTGGCCGTCGACGACGAGAAGCCGCTCCTTGAGGAACTCCTCTACCTGCTGCGCTCCGACCCCCGGGTGCTCAGCGCGGAGGGCGCCTCGGACGCGACCGAGGCCCTGCGCCGCATCACCCGGGCCCTGGAGAGCGGCCCGGACGGCCCCGACGGCATCGACGTGGTCTTCCTCGACATCCACATGGCCGGACTGACCGGCCTGGACATCGCCCGGCTGCTGGCGGGGTTCGCGCTGCCGCCGCTGATCGTGTTCGTCACCGCCCACGAGGGCTTCGCCGTGCAGGCCTTCGACCTGAAGGCCGTGGACTACGTGCTCAAGCCGGTCCGCCCCGAGCGGCTGGCGGAGGCCGTCCGGCGGGCGTGCGCCCAGCTCGGGCGGGCCGCGGAGCGGGCCCCGGAGCCCGCCGGCCCCGCCGTGCCGGTGCAGCGGCGGCCCGCCGCCCCCGAGCCGGCCGCCGCCGAGCGGGCGCCGGACCAGATCGCCGTGGAGCTGGGCGGGGTGACCCGCTTCGTGGCGATCGCCGACATCGCGTACGTCGAGGCCCAGGGGGACTACGCCCGGCTGCACACCGACGGGGGCAGCCACCTGGTCCGCATCCCTCTGTCCACGCTGGAGGAACGCTGGGCGGCGCGCGGCTTCGTCCGGATCCACCGCCGCCACCTGGTGGCGCTCGGCCGGATCGACGAGCTCCGCCTCGACGCCGGCACCACGAGCGTCCGGGTGGGTCCGGCGGAGCTCCAGGTCAGCCGACGCCACGCACGGCAGCTGCGGGAGCTGCTGATGCGCCAGGCCACCGGCTGACCGGATCCGCCGACCGTCCGGCGTGCGCAGACACCGTTCGTCGCACAGCACGGGGCGTACGGCGATCTCCCGGCGCCGCCGGTCGCAGGGGCTCCCGCAGGGCCCGCGGAGGCCGCGGGCCGCGCCTATCGTGGAGCGGCAGGGGCGGGAGGAGCACGAGATGGCCGAGATCCAGGCGCTGCTCGACGCGCTGGCCGCACTGCCACGGAGCCGGCCGGCCGGTCCCGCCGAGGCCGAGGCGCTGCTCGCCCGGCTGCGCAGTGCGGCCGCACGCTGGGCGGAGGTCCTGTACGAGGCGAACGAGGGCGCCCGGCGGCAGCTGCCGCCCCGGGCGGAGGCGGCGCTGACGCTGGCGTTCCGGCGGGCGGAGGACTCGTACGTGGAGCTGGAGATCGCCCTCAGGGACTGCGCGGAGCACCGCGACCCGGCCCGGTGAGGCTCCGGCCGGACGGGCGGGCGGTCCTCAGCGGGCGTAGGAGCCGAGGCCGACCAGGCAGTAGACGTACTCGTTGAGCGTGATCCCGCCCCGGGTGTAGCGGTACGAGAAGGCGTACTGCGTCTTGGGGTTGTCCTCGCAGCGGTTGAGGTCGGAGGTCAGCGGGATGCTCTCGATCACCCGGTAGTGCGCGTCGTCCGCCGAGCAGGAGACCTCGCGCACTCCCGTGACGCGCTGCGCGGTCGTCGAGTCGGGCAGCTGTCCGTTGAGGCAGGTGCCCCGGTCGAAGGGGCTGGGGGCGGCTTCGGACGGACCGGCAGCGGGCTCGGTGCCCGGGCCGGTCGCCGTGTCGGCCGGGGTGTGCGCCGCCGTGCCGGCCGGGGCCGGGGCGGGCGACCAGGAGCGGGCCGAGGGACTGGGCTTCGGGGTGGCGGTGCTCTTGTCGTCGTCCCCGCTGTTGAAGAGGACCAGCCCGACGATGACGGCCGCGGCGATGCCGAGCACCAACAGGCACCCCTTGGCACCGGAGGCCCCCGGCCCGGCGGGCCGCGCCGCGCCCGCGCCCGCGCCCGCGGACACCGTGACCCGCAGCAGGACCTCCGTGTCGCCGATGCGGGCGCGGACGAGGTCGCCGTCCCGGGCCGGCGGTATGCGCAGGTGGGCGGGGCCGGTGGACAGGGGCAGGGTGATGACCACACCGGAGGCGGCCTGCTGGGGGGTGAGCGTGATGGGGATCTCCTGCGAGGACACCGGCTGCTCCAGGGGTGGGGTGGCGCGGACACGGCCTGACGGATCCTCACGAGTCTGCCGCGGGCCCGCGGGGTGACGCAGGGGTTCCGCCGCATCCCCGCCCGCATCCCGCCGCATTCGCCGGAGCACGCCCCATCCCGCCGGAGCGTCCCGCATCCCGCCGGAGCACGCCGTATCCCGCCCCGCGCCTCGCCGGATCACGCCGGATCACGCCTGTTGCCGGCCCGCGGGCGCGCTTAGACTCCGGTACCTCCTCTCCCCTGCCGAAGGACCCTCCGGTGAACCAGACGTACGCGCTGACCGCGGTCACCGTCGTCGTCCTGGTCACGGTGCTGGTGGGGGCGCTGGGACTGCGGATATCGCGGACCACCTCCGACTTCTACGTCGCCTCCCGCACCGTCGGCCCGCGGCTCAACGCGGCGGCGATCAGCGGGGAGTACCTGTCCGCCGCCTCCTTCCTGGGGGTGGCCGGACTGGTGCTGCTCCAGGGGCCCGGGATGCTCTGGTACCCCGTCGGGTACACCGCCGGATACCTGGTGCTGCTGGCCCTGGTCGCCGCCCCGCTGCGGCGCTCGGGGGCGTACACGCTGCCCGATTTCGCCGAGGCCCGCCTGGAGTCGCAGGCGGTGCGGCGGATCGCGGTGCTGTTCGTGGTCGGCGTCGGCTGGCTGTACCTGCTCCCGCAGTTGCAGGGCGCGGGGCTGACGCTGGAGATCCTGACCGGGGCCCCGCACTGGGCCGGCGGGGTGGTCGTCGCCTTCGTGGTGACCGCGGCCGTGGCGGCCGGCGGCATGCGGAGCATCACCTTCGTGCAGGCCTTCCAGTACTGGCTCAAGCTCACCGCCCTGCTGGTGCCGGCCTTCTTCCTGCTGGCGGCCTGGGCCGGGGACGGCGCGCCGCGCGCCTCCTTCGACGCCCCCGCGGTGTTCCGCGAGCACACCGCCGTCACGCTCGCCGAGGACGTACGGCTCTCGCTGGACGCACCGCTGACCATGACCGTGACGGGCCAGGTGGACGGGCGGACGTATGCGGGGGCCCCGGTGAGGCTGGAGTCCGGCCAGCACCTCGTACGGGCGCGTGCGCGGCTGGAGTTCGCCCCCGCCACCCGGGTCCCCGAGACCCGGCCGGCGACCGCGCCGGGGGTGTCCAGCTGGTCCGAGCCGCTGGACGGGAACCGCCCGGCGCTCGGGCTGTACGCGACGTACGGGCTGGTTCTGGCCACCTTCCTCGGCACGATGGGCCTGCCCCATGTCGCGGTGCGCTTCTACACGAGCCCGAACGGTCCGGCCGCGCGGCGCACCACGCTGGTGGTGCTCGGCCTGCTCGGCTTCTTCTACCTGCTGCCGCCGGTGTACGGGGTGCTCGGGCGGACGTACGCGCCGGAGCTCGCCCTGACCGGGGACGCGGACGCGGCGGTGCTGGTGCTGCCGGAGCGGATGCTGGGCGGGGTGCTCGGCGAGCTGCTGGGGGCGCTGCTGGCGGGGGGCGCGTTCGCCGCGTTCCTGTCGACGGCCTCGGGGCTGACCATGGCGGTGGCGGGCGTGCTGCACCAGGACGTGCTGCCGAGGCGCGGGCCGCGGACCCGCGGGCTGCGGACGTTCCGCTTCGCGGTGCTGGTGGCGATGCTGGTGCCGCTGGCCGGGAGCGTGGCGCTGACGGACGTGCCGGTGGCGGACGCGGTGGGGCTGGCCTTCGCCGTGTCGGCCTCGTCGTTCTGCCCGCTGCTGGTGCTGGGCATCTGGTGGCGCGGGCTGACCCCGCCGGGCGCGGTGGCCGGGCTGGTGACGGGCGGCGGGGCGGCGCTGGGAGCGGTGCTGGCGACCCGGGCCGGGCTGGCCCCGGCGGGGTGGGCGCACACGCTGCTGGCCTGGCCCGCGGCCTGGTCGGTGCCGCTGGGGTTCCTGACCATGGTGCTGGTGTCGCTGGCCACCCGGTCGCGGATCCCGGCGGGGACGGCGGCGACGCTGGCCCGGCTGCATCTGCCGGAGGCCCTGCGGCTGCGGGAGACCGGGGCCGCAGCCCGGGGCGCGGGCGGTGCTCCATGACCGGAGCGGTGCTCGCGGTCCTTGCGGTGGCGGGTGCGGTCCTGTTGCTGGGCCTGGGCTGGGCGGGCGGCCGGTGGCAGGCCCGCAGCGGCGAACGGGCGACCGGCATGGACCTGGGGACCCCGGTGGAGCGCGCCACCTTCCACACCCTGCACACCGCCTCGCTGGCCGCTCCCCCGCTGCGCGCCGGGCTCACCGAGGACGCCGCCCGCAAGGCCGCCCGGCGGCTGCGCTCCCTGCTGGGCACCGAGGCCCTGTGCCTCACCGACCGGCAGTCGGTGCTGGCCTGGGACGGGCCCGGCGCCGATCACCACCAGCGCCGGGCGATGGCCCGGGTCGCCGTGATGCTGGACTCGGGACGCAGCCAGAGCGTCCGGACCGAGTGCCACCGGCCCGACTGCCCGCTGAAGTGGGCGGTGGTGGCCCCGCTCACCGGCGAGGACGGGGTGCTGGGCGCCCTGGTCGCCTACGGCTCGCGGGAGTCGGCCGTGCTGGTGCGGGCCGCCACGGAGGTGGCCCGCTGGGTCTCCGTCCAGTTGGAGCTGTCCGAGCTGGACCGCTCGCGGACCCGGCTGATGGAGGCGGAGATCAAGGCGTTGCGGGCGCAGATCTCCCCGCACTTCATCTTCAACTCGCTGGCCGCGATCGCCTCGTTCGTGCGCACCGATCCGGAGCGGGCGCGCGATCTGCTGCTGGAGTTCGCCGATTTCACCCGCTACTCCTTCCGGCGGCACGGCGACTTCACCACCCTCGCCGAGGAGCTGCGCTCCGTCGAGCAGTACCTCGCCCTGGCCGGGGCGCGGTTCGGGGACCGGCTGAAGGTGACCTTGCAGGTGGCTCCCGAGGTGCTGCCGGTGGCGCTGCCGTTCCTGTGCCTGCAGCCGCTGGTCGAGAACGCCGTCAAGCACGGACTGGAGGACTCCACGGAGGAGTGCCGGGTCACCATCGCCGCCCGGGACGCGGGCGCGGAGGCGGTGATCACCGTCGAGGACAACGGGGTCGGGATGGACCCGGGCCTGCTGCGCCGGATCCTGGCGGGGGAACGCGCCGGTTCGTCCTCCGGGATAGGGCTGACGAACGTCGACGAGCGGATCCGGCAGGTGTACGGGGACGCGTACGGCCCGGTGATCGAGACGGGGGTCGGCGCGGGCATGAAGGTCACCCTGCGGATCCCCAAGTACCGTGCGGGTGTCCACAGCGCACCGCCGGGTGAAGGAGTGCCCCCGCACTGAGCCGAACCGAGCGTGAGGGGCCGGACACGGGCAGTCCGGGTGCGGCCCGTGGCCCCGGTACGCCCGTGGCCCCCGGTACGCCCGTGGCCCCCGGCCGTCCGCGGGGGACGGCCGGGGGCCACGGGAAGGGCTTCGGACGGGGACTAGCTCCAGCTGGCGTGCAGCGGCTTGCCCTCGGCGTAGCCGGCTGCCGACTGGACGCCGACCACGGCCTTCTCCTCGAACTCCGCGAGGGAGCCGGCACCCGCGTAGGTGCAGGAGGAGCGGACACCGGCGATGATCGAGTCGATCAGGTCCTCGACGCCGGGACGGGCCGGGTCCAGGAACATCCGCGAGGTGGAGATGCCCTCCTCGAAGAGCCCCTTGCGGGCCCGGTCGTACGCGGACTCCTCCGACGTGCGGTTCTGCACGGCGCGCGCGGACGCCATGCCGAAGGACTCCTTGTAGAACCGGCCGTCGGCGGACTGCTGGAGGTCGCCCGGGGACTCGTAGGTCCCGGCGAACCAGGAGCCGATCATCACGTTCGACGCGCCGGCGGCCAGCGCCATCGCCACGTCGCGCGGGTGGCGGACACCGCCGTCGGCCCACACGTGCTTGCCGTACTTCTTCGCCTCGGCGGCGCACTCCAGCACCGCGGAGAACTGCGGGCGGCCCACGCCGGTCATCATGCGGGTGGTGCACATGGCGCCCGGGCCCACACCGACCTTGATGATGTCGGCGCCGGCGTCGATCAGGTCCTTGACGCCCTCGGCGGCGACGATGTTGCCGGCGACGATCGGGACCTGCGGGTCCAGCGCGCGGACGGCCTTGATCGCGTTGATCATCGACTCCTGGTGGCCGTGGGCCGTGTCGATGACGAGCGTGTCCACGCCGGCGTCCAGCAGCTGCTTGGCCTTGCCCACGAAGTCGCCGTTGATGCCGACGGCGGCGGCGATGCGCAGCTTGCCCCCCGCATCGGTGGCCGGGGTGTAGAGGGTCGCGCGCAGGGCGCCCTTGCGGGTCAGGATGCCGACGAGCTTGCCGTCCTTGTCGACGGCCGGGGCCAGCTTGCGGTGGCCGGCGTCGAGCTTGTTGAAGGCCTCGCGGGGGTCGATGTCGGCGTCGATGAGCAGGAGCTCCTTCGACATGACCTCGGAGAGCTGGGTGAAGCGGTCCACGCCGGTCAGGTCGTGGTCGGTGACGACGCCGACCGGGCGGCCGTCGCCGTCGACGACGACACCGGCGCCGTGGGCCCGCTTGGGCAGCAGGGACAGGGCGTCGGCGACGGTCTGGGTGGGCGCCAGCGTGATCGGGGTGTCGAGCACGAGGTGGCGGGTCTTCACCCAGGAGATGACGTCGGTGACGACATCGATCGGGATGTCCTGCGGGATGACCACGATGCCGCCGCGGCGGGCGACGGTCTCGGCCATCCGGCGTCCCGCGATGGCGGTCATGTTCGCCACGACGAGCGGAATGGTGGTGCCGGTGCCGTCGGGCGAGGAGAGGTCGACGCCCTGGCGGGAACCCACCGCGGAGCGGCTCGGCACCATGAACACATCGTCGTACGTCAGGTCGTACGGCGGCTTCTGGTCATTGAGGAAACGCACGTGCAGAACTTCCCAGTCGATCGGAGTGCCTCGGACAGGGCAGCCGAGGAAACGCACGTACTTCATTCTCCCACGGCCCGGCATCAATGCCGCCCCGGCTGATCGTCCAGGACATACCGGGCCCGGTGGTCTGTTCCTACGGATGGCCGGGAGCGGGAGGACGGGAGGAGCAGACCGGCGGTGGAGGCGCCGCGCCGGCACCCGTGCCGGCACCGGGGCCGTCTGCTCCCCGGCGCGGCGAGGCCCGTCCGTTCCGCCGGCTGGTCAGCGGATGTACTCGCGTCTCGGGCTCTGCCCGGGGATCAGCGGGCGCGGCGGCAGCCGCGGCGGGGTGGCGGGCCGGGTCATGGGCGCTGCCGCGGTGGTGGGGCGGGCGGGACCGGGGTAGCCCTCGGGGGCCCGGCCGCGGGCGGTCAGCAGCATCGACGCGTGGGCGACGCTCGCGAGCGTGGCGTGGTGGTGCCAGCCACGGAAGGAGCGGCCCTCGAAATCACGGATGCCTACGGGTTCGCAGGTCTCGGTGAAGTCGAGGGACACCCGGTCGGTGAGTTTGGCGAGCAGGAACAGCTGGGCCAGGGGCCGGTCGCCGATGTTGGTGATCCAGAACTCGGAGGGCAGCAGGGCCGCTTCGGTCCAGGCACCCATGAGCAGCAGCGGGGTCGGCGGAACGGGGGCGGGCCGGTCCTCGGTGGGGGTGGCGAGGATGGCGGCCGAGGTCAGCAGGGTCACTGCTCCCTCGGCTCGGCCGTGCCGGGTCCATTCGACGACCCGGCGCTGCGAGCGCAGGGAGTCGATCAGCTCGCGGGCGGGTGCGATGTGCGGTCCGGGACGTTGCCGGCCTGCTCCGCCGAAGGCGACGGGCAGCGAGCCGTCGACCTTGAAGACGAAGGGGATGTCCTGGAAGGCGAAGGACTCGATGCTCTGGGCGATGTCGGTGTTGGCGACCTCCATGACCACCGGCCGGCGCTGGAGCTGCCAGGAGGCCGCCATGCGCTGGACGGCGTGCACGGCGTCCTGGACGGGGGTCAGCGAGCGGGCGGTGTCCGGGATGCCGGCCCGCCGGCGGCGCAGCAGTTCACTGGTCCACGGCCCGGGCAGGGTGAGGGTCCATTCGACGGGGAAGCTGGCTTCGCTGGAGGCGAGCCAGATCCCGCTGGACTGCTGGCAGTTGGCGGTCCGGCCGAGCTGGGGGACGAACTGGCGGCCGACGCCGACGGAGCGGTCTCCCGCCTTCTCGATGACCATGGGCTGGACGACCCAGGCCAGCGGGCGCTGGGCGGTGCGTTCGAGGTACTGGGCGAGCGAGCGGCGTACGGGCGTCCAGTCCCACGGGGACTTGCTGATGAACTGCTGCAGACTCTGTTCGACCGAGCTGGCGCCTGTTCCGGCGATGTTACGGATTGTTTTCTTCCCGTTGGTCCTCACCAGGCCGTTGAGATATACGCGGGCCCAGTTTCGCTGGTCCCGCCTGGGTAAGGACTCGAAGAAGAGAGAGATCAGCATGTCGATCAATTCGGAGATTTCCTTGGTGGATTCCTCCGGCAGAACTACGCGCACCATCCGGGCCTCCCCCGCGACCACTAGATCCAATACCCTACTTGACCGCGCGAAACGGCCGTAGGGCCCCGCAGCTACTTCCTGAGGTCGCTCGCAGTTTCGAGCCGCTCTTCCTCTACCACGAGGGGGATCGGGATCTGGTTCGCCGCATAGTAGAGCGCGATGAGGAAGTGCGCGGCGAGCGTGAGGGGCGCTGAGAAGAAGGACAGGACGACCGTCAGCGGGTAGGCGACGGCGCCCAGGCCGAAGCGTACCCGGGTGGCGCGGGCGCCCTCCCGGTCCACCCGTTCGTGGAACAGGTGGCCGACCCGGGTGACGTACCACCAGAAGGCCAGGAACGCCAAGGCGTAGAGGACGGTGATGGAACTGTAGAGGACCGCCGCGGCGTTGGCGGAGCCGCCCTCCTCCACGAGGTGCTCCGCGAGCACGGTGGTGGTGTACGGAATCACGGAAACCACCATCAGCACCAGGAGATTCAGGAACAACAGCGGGCGGTCCACCCGCTTGAGGTGACTGAAGATGGTGTGGTGGTTCACCCACATCACACCGATGATGAGGAAACTGACCACGTACGCCGCGTAGTGCGGCCACTGTTCCCGGACCCCGTGCCAGAAGTCCGATCCCGTTTCCTCCGGAACCTTCAGTTCCAGGACGAGAATCGTGATGACGATGGCGAATACACCGTCACTGAATGCTTCGATCCGCCCGGTTTCCCGTTCCATGACCTCCCCTTCGGATTCCACTTGCACGAGCAGGGAGGGCGCTGACTCCGCCCTCCCCGCACACGCTACCCAGATATTCTTGATCAGCTGCCGAACCCGGCGGTCTGGCGCCAGATCCGGCCATCGCGGACCACGAGTGTCCCGAACGCGTGCTCCGGTTCACCGTTCAGATTCATGATCGCCCGGTAGAAGATCGTGTCCTCGGTCTCGATGTACTCCTGGAGCTCCACCAGGGCCGGCTTCAGCGTCAGGTAGCCGGTGAAGGTCTCGCGGACGGCGTCGATCCCGACCGAGGCCCCCTCGAAGCGCAGGAGCACGGCGTCGTCGGTGTAGTTCTTCATGACCGCCTCGATGTCCAGGGCGGCCAGCGCCTCCATCTGGCGGACGAAGACCGGGTGCAGCGTGGAGATGTCGTACGTGGCCATCTGACTCCCTCTCAACGGGTGGTGGGTTCGGCGGGTGGTTCGGCGCAGGCGGCGGCCGCGGAGAGCGGCAGCCGGACCACCATCCGGGTCTCCCCGGGACGCGAGCGGGCCGTGATCGACCCGTGGTGGCGCTGGGTCACGATGCGGTAGCTGAGGTGCAGCCCGAGACCCGTGCCCTTCCCGACGTCCTTGGTGGTGTAGAACGGTTCGAAGATCCGCGGCAGGGACTCCTCGGGGATGCCCCGCCCGGTGTCGGTGATCTCCACGACCAGGCAGGCCCCCTCGGCGCGGACGCGCAGGGTGAGCGTGCCGGCGCCTTCCATGGCCTCGGCGGCGTTGTCGACCAGGTTGGTCCACACCTGGTTCAACTCGCTCGGGTAGCCCGTCAGTTCGGGCAGGCCGGGCTCGTACGCACGGACGATGGTGATGCCGGAGAGCTTGGCACGCAGCACGACCAGCGTGTTCTCCAGTCCGTCGGTCACCGGGAAGCGCTGTTCGGGCGCGCGGTCGAGATTGGCGTAATCCCGGGTGGCGGCGACCAGTTGGGAGATCCTGGGCCCGGCCGCGCGCAGCTCCGCCGCCAGCGAGCGGACCTCCAGCAGGGCCGCCAGGTGGTCCAGGGCGGCGGGCAGGGCCGCCTCGCCGATCCCTTCCAGCCGCTCCTGCAGCCAGCCCAGCTCCAGCCCGAGGTCCGAGATCCCCGAGCCGAGCAGTCCGGGCCGTTCGGTGCCCGCCTCCTCGGCCCAGTCGGTGATCTCCTCCTCGGCGTCGGCCTGGGCCAGCGGGTCCGTGGTCGCCGGCGGCGGCAGCTTGTCCAGTTCCTCGCCCAGCCGGTCGAGTACGGAGCGCTCCGCGCCCGTCGCGGCGGCGCCCCAGGCGTGGGCGGTCCGGGTCAGCCGGTCCAGGGCGGGCGCCAGTTCCTGGGCCGCCCGGGCGACGGCCGCCGCCGGGTTGTTCAGCTCGTGGGCCAGGCCCGCCGCCAGGGTGCCGAGCGCCTCGACGG
This sequence comes from Streptomyces sp. NPDC006326, assembly GCF_040612915.1. Taxonomy (NCBI): domain Bacteria; kingdom Bacillati; phylum Actinomycetota; class Actinomycetes; order Kitasatosporales; family Streptomycetaceae; genus Streptomyces; species Streptomyces sp. NPDC006326. The sequence goes on from NZ_JBEXRC010000034.1 coordinate 53,033, forward strand.
TGGCCCGCTTGCGAGCCTGGACCTCCGAGGACTTGATCCGCCAGGCCAGCACCGGGATCAGCACGGCCGCCACCCCGTGGCAGCGGGTCAGCATCTCGAAGAACACCGGCTTCGGGTAGGCCACGACGGTGGTCGCGGGGCCGCTGGCCGCGGCGGTGGCCACGTAGGACCCGTCCGTCAGCAGGGGCAGCTCGCCGGTGAACCGGTGGGCGGCGGAGGGCTTGCCGTCGTGGTCCTCGGCGGCCGCGCTCTCCTCCTCGGTGGAGTGCCGGGTGAGCACCTCCTCCCGGCCGTCGACGACCTTGGTGACGACCAGCCCGCCCGAGAGCAGGACGTGGAAGCCGGTGGCCTCCTCCCCGTCGCGGAAGAGGACCTCCCCGTCGGCAAGCACCCGGGGCTCGGAGACCGAGACCAGCCAGTCGAGCTGGTCCTCGGTGAGCCCGGCGAAGATCTCCAGACCGCGCAGCGCCGACCGCAGGTCGAGGCCCGCATCCCCAGCGTTCATGCCGTACTCCCTTCGGACCGGGTGCGGGCGGCCAGCCGCAGCGTGACCAGCAGGGCCAGCGCGCAGACGGCGGCGACGGCGGCCATGAAGCCGACCGAGGTGCGGTGCAGCCCGTGGATGTTGGTGAGCATTCCGGCGAGCACCGCCGGCACGCTCATGGCGAGGTACGCGAACACGTAGACGGCGGCGGTCAGTTCCCCGCGGTGCGCCGGTTCGGCGAGCGCGCTCAGCGCCCGGAAGGAGCCCAGGAAGGCCGCGCCCCAGCCGCCGCCGAGGACGGCGGTGCCCGCCAGGAACACGGCGGCCGACCCCAGGCCCAGGGCGAGCAGCACCAGCCCGAGGCCGGCCAGCAGCCCGCACAGCCCGAGTACGGCGGTGCGCAGCGGCGCGGTACGGCCCAGCAGCAGCTGGGCGGCGGTGGCGGCGCCCGCGAGCAGGGCGACGGTGGCCCCGCCGACCAGGTAGTTGGTGCTCCGGAGCAGGGACAGGGCCAGGTGCGGTCCGAGCGAGAGGTAGAAGCCGCCGACGGACCAGACGGCCACGATGGTCAGGACGAGGACGGCGAACCGGCCGCGGACGGCGGCCGGCACGCTGATCCGGTGGACGGCGATCCGCATCCGCCGGCGGCCGTCGGGGGCGCCGACGGGAGCGCTCTCCGGCATCCGGACCACCCCCACCAGTGCGACCGCGAAGGCCGCGACCAGCAGCAGGTAGCTGAGTACGGTCGGGGCGGGGGCGTACTGGACGAGCAGCCCGGCTCCGATCCCGCCGAGCCCGATCCCCACGGTGGGTCCCGCGCTGTTGACCTGGGCGCCCAGCGCGGGCCGGGAGCGGGGTGACAGTTCGAGCAGCGCGGCCCCCATCGCCCCGGTGGCGAGGCCCACCGCGAGGCCCTGCACGGCCCGGGCGGCGAGCAGCAGGCCGAGCCCCCCGGCCCCGGCGAACAGCCCCATGGAGACGATGGCCAGGATGAGGCCGGTGCCGAGGACGGGGCGCCGGCCCAGGGTGTCCGACAGGGAGCCGAACAGCAGCAGCCCGAGGAGCACGGTGACGGCGTACAGGGCGAAGACCACCGTGACGGTACCGGAGGACAGACCCCATCTCTGCTGGTAGAGCACGTAGAGGGCGGACGGTACGGAGGAGGAGAGCATCAGCAGGACGAGGACCGCCCCCACCACCCAGAAGCCGGAGCCTCTGGGGGTGGCGGCCGGCCGGGCGGCCGGGTGCGGCGGTACCCCCGTGGTCGTCCTGGACATGTCGGCCACTGACGTCAACTCCCCCTCGTGGGCGGTCAGGCGAGGGCCTGGTCTGCCCTCTGCAGCGCGCGGGCGGTCAGCACCCCCGCGAGATGGCCGAGGTACTCGGCCGAGGTGCCGCGCCCCGGGACGAACAGCTCCCGCGGCTCGGCTCGGAAGGCCGCGAGCACGGCCTCCGTCGTGTACGGGCCCCCGCGCAGCCGGTCCTCGACGCCGCGCAGCCGCAGCGCACGGGCGGTGGCCCCGGTGACGGCGATGCGCGGCCCGCCGGGGGTGATCCGTACGGCCGCGGCGCACACCGGGTAGCGGGTGGCCCGGTCGGCGGTCTTCTCGAAGGCGGCGGCCCGCCCCGCGGCCGGCACCAGCAGGGCGGTGATCACGGCCTTGGCGGGCACCCCGGTGGTGGCGAGGTCCTCGGCGGTGACGGTGGAGCGCCCGCCGGGGCCGGCCAGTTCGACCAGGCCGTCGGCGGCGATGGCCGCCACGGGCAGGTCGGTGGCGCGGCCCGCGACGGCCAGGTTGCCGCCGGCGGTGCCGAGGTTGCGGACCTGGGGGTCGCCGTTGGCCCGGGCCGCCGCGGCCAGCTCCGGGGCCTCGGCCAGCACCAGCGGGTGGGCGGCCAGTTCGGCGAGGGTGGTGAGGGCGCCGATCCGGAGCCCGTCGGGGGTCCGCTCGACCCCCCGCAGCTCCTCCAGGTGGCGTACGTCGACCAGCAGCGGCGCGTCCTCCCCGTCGAACACGGTCTCCCCGGTGCGCAGGCCGGGCAGCAGGCTCTGGCCGCCGGCCAGCACCCGGGCGCCCCGGCTGCCGGACAGCAGGGTCAGCGCCTCTTCGAGGCCGACCGGCCGGACGTAGTCGAAGTCGGTGAGGATCACTGGGCCTCTCCTCGCATGCGGCGCCAGACCTTCTCGGGGGTGAGCGGCATGTCGATGTGCCGGACCCCGAGGTCGGAGAGGGCGTCGACGACGGCGTTGACGACGGCCGCGGCGGGCGGCACGGTGGCGATCTCGCCGGCGCCCTTGGCGCCGAGCGGGTTGTGCGGGCTGGGCGTGACGGTCCTGTCGAGCGTGAAGAACGGCACGTCGGCGGCGCGCGGCAGGGCGTACCGGGTCAGGTCGCAGGTGACGAGCCGGCCCTGTTCGTCGTATTCGGCGGCCTCCAGCAGTGCCTGGCCGAGTCCGTGCACGATGCTGCCCTCGATCTGGCCGAGGACGATCTTCGGGTTGCCGATGTTCCCGGCGTCGTCGACGGCCGTGTAGGCCACCACCTCGGTCTCCCCGGTGAGTTCGTCGATCTCGACGACGGCGACGTGGCTGCCGAAGGGGTAGTTGAAGTCGGGCGGGTCGAAGTGGGTGGTCTCGTCGAGGGCGGGCTCGATCTCCGGGGGCAGCCCCCAGCCGTACCACATGGCCATCGCCAGCTCTGCGAAGGTCTTGGCGTTCTCCTCGTTGCCCTCTTCGTGGACCCCGCCGCCCGCGTAGACGACCTTGTCTTCGGGGATGCCGAGGAAGACCGCGCCGGCCTTGACCAGCTTGTCCTTGATCTTGCGGGCGGTGAGGGCGACCGCGGGGGCGGCCATGCTGTAGGAGCGCGAGCCGTAGGTGCCCTGCCCGTACGGGGCCTTCAGGGTGTCCCCCTCCAGGACCTGCACCTGCGCGGGGTCGATGCCGAGCTCGTCGGCGGCGACCTGGGCGAAGACGGTGCCGTGGCTCTGGCCGGTGGAGGCGGAGCCGACGGTGACCGTGACCTCGCCGGTGGGGTGGACGCGGATGTTCGCGCTCTCCCAGGTGCCGCCGAGCATGCCCTCCTGGGACATCCGGGTGGAGGGGCCGACGCCGCAGATGGCGACGTAGGTGGCCAGGCCCACGCCGAGGCGCTTGCCGCGGGTGCGGGCCTCGGCCTTGCGGGCGGGCATGTCGGCGTAGCCCGACAGCTCCAGGGCCTTGTCGAAGTTGAGCTGGTAGTCCCCGGAGTCGTAGGTCCAGCCGAGGCCGTTGTCGTACGGGAACTTCTCCTTCGGCACCAGGTTCTTGCGCCGTACGGCCGCCGGGTCCATGCCGATCTCGCCGGCGTACCGGTCGACGAGGCGCTCCATCAGGAACGCGGCCTCGGCGCGTCCGCTGCCGCGCTGGGCTCCCAGGGAGACGGTGTTGGTGAAGGCGGCGTAGACCTCGCAGAAGGCGGCGGGGATGTCGTACATGCCGCTGATGGAGCGTCCCATCAGGGCGGTGGCGACGCCGGGGCCGATGGTGGAGGGGTAGGCGCCGAGGTTGGCGTAGCTGGTGCAGCGCACGGCGGTGATGCGGCCGTCGCGGGTGCCGGCGAGGGTGACGTGCTGGCGGTGGTCGCGGCCCTGGACGGTGGAGTTCATCAGTCCGGTGCGGGTGTCCACCCATTTCACGGGGCGGCCGAGCGCCTTGGAGAGCAGCAGGACCAGGGCCATGTCGGGGTAGAGGTAGCCCTTGGTGCCGAAGCTGCCGCCGACGGTCGGGGCGATGACGCGCAGCTTGTTGAAGGGGATGCCGAGGACCAGGGCGGAGAGCAGGAAGCGGTGGTTGTGGGGGCCCTGGGTGGAGGCGTAGAGCGTGTATTCGCCGGTGGCGGCGTTGTAGTCGCCGACCGCGCCGCGCGGCTCGATGGGGCTGTTGATGGTCCGCTGGTTGACGAGGTCCAGTTCCACGGTGACCTCGGCCTCGGCGATGGCCGCGTCGGTGCGGTCCTTGTCGCCGCAGGTCCAGTACGCGTTGAGGTTTCCGGGCACGGCCTCGTGCAGCTGGGGCGCGCCTTCGGCGAGGGCCTCGTCGGCCCGGGTGACCACGGGCAGCGGCTCGTACTCGACGGCGATGGCGGCCAGCGCGGCGGCGGCCTGGCGCGGGGTCTCGGCCACGACCACGGCGATCGGGTCGCCGACGTGGCGGACGGTGTCGCCGGTGAGGACCGGGCGGGCGCCGGGGAGTCCGTAGGGGTGCGGCGGGAAGTGGCTCTCGACGCCGCCGGGTATCCAGATGCAGGGCAGCGGCATGACGTCGGTGAAGTCGGCGGCGGTGGCCACCTTCAGGACGCCGGGCAGCTGTGCGGCGGCCTTGGTCTCGATGGAGAGGATCTTCGCGTGGGCCACCGGGCTGCCGAGGATGGCCATGTGGGCGGTGCCCGGCAGGTCGATGTCGGCGACGTACTTCGCCTCGCCGCGCAGCAGCTGCGGGTCCTCGCGGCTGTCCAGCGGCTGTCCGAGCACGCCGGATCCGGGGAGGGCGCTCTCCCCCGTCACTGCGGTCATGGCTCAGCCCTCCTGACCGGAGCCGGCGGACGCGGCGGCCACGGCGCCGGCCTCGGAGGCCTCGGCGGCCTCGGGCCGCGCGGCGGAGCAGGCGCGCTGCACGCCCCGGACCACGCTGTGGTAGCCGGTGCAGCGGCAGAGGTTGCCGGTGAGCCATTCGCGGATCTCGGACTCGGTGGGGGCCTCGCCGCCGGAGGCGTTCTCGGCGAGCGCCGTCTCCACGAGCTCGCCGAGGGCCATCACCATGCCGGGGGTGCAGAAGCCGCACTGGGTGCCGTGCTCCTGGCGCAGGGCCTCCTGGAGTCCGGTGAGTTCACCGCCGGGGGTGGTGACCCCCTCGATGGTGGTCACCTCGGAGCCGGCGGCCGTCGCGGTGAGGACCAGGCAGCTCTTGACGGACCGGCCGTCGAGCCGGACGACGCAGGATCCGCACTGGCCGGTGTCGCAGCCGACCTTGGTGCCGGTCAGCCCGAGGCCGTCGCGGAGCCGTTCCACGAGCAGTTCGTTCGGCCGGGCCGAGAACTGCTCGGGTCTTCCGTTCACGTTCAGTGAGAGATCCATGCCAGCGCCTGCGCTTCCGTGAGCGGCCGGTTGAAGAGGGGCCCGCCGGGCTGCTGGAGAATTCCTCCGGAGTGCAGCGAGCCGGTGTCGACGGGCGCGAATCCCAGATCCGTGATGATTCCCGCGACGATTTCCTTCGCCTTTTCGTCGTCCCCCGCCGTGAAATGGGCCAGACGTTCACCCGGTGCGGTGCCGGCCACGGCGAGGGTCTCGAAATGCATGGTGTTCAGGGATTTCACGACGCGGGCGCCGGGGTACCACTCGGCGACCAGTTCGCTGGAACTCCGGCCGCCGAGGTCGGCGGGGGTGCCGGCGCCGCCGAACGCGTTGGTCGCGTCCACCAGCACCTTGTCCCGTACCGCGTCCACGGGCAGGAGCCCGCGGACGCTCGCGAAGGGCACCATCAGCACCAGGAGTTCGGCCCGGCCGGCGACCTCGGCGGGGTGCGCCGCCGAGGCCGCCGGGCCCAGCTCGGCCAGCAGGGGGCCGAGGGACTCGGGTCCGCGGGCGTTGGCCAATAAGACCTCGTGCTCCGCGGCCACCAGGATCCGTGCCAGGGTGGATCCGATCCGCCCGGTGCCGATGACGCCTGTGCGCATTGCCGCTCCTTGTCGGGTCGGGTGGGTCAGTCCATGCCGATCCAGACCGACTTGGTCTGGGTGTAGCTTTCGAGGGATTCCGGCCCGCATTCACGGCCGTAGCCGGAGGCCTTGTAGCCGCCGTAGGGCACCGAGGGGTCGTACTGGTTGTAGCAGTTCACCCAGACGGTGCCGGCCTTGATCTGCGAGGCGACCCGGTGGGCCCGGCGCAGGTCCTTGGTGTGGACGCCGGCCGCCAGTCCGTACGCGCTGTCGTTGGCGATGCGGATGGCGTCCTCTTCGGTGTCGAACGGGATGATCGACAGCACCGGGCCGAAGATCTCCTCCTGGGCGATGCGCATGCCGTTGTCGACCCCGGTGAAGACGGTCGGCAGGAAGTACAGGCCCTGGCTGGAGGCCCCTTCGGGGGTCCAGCCGGTGCCGCCGGTCCGCAGGACGGCGCCTTCCTTCTCGCCGATCTCGATGTACGAGCTGACCTTCTCGAACTGCCCGCGGTGGGCGAGCGGCCCGAAGAGGGTCTCGGGGTCGCGGGGGTCGCCGGGCCGCAGGGCGGCGGCCCGGCGGACCAGGCGTTCGACGAGTTCGTCGTGGATCGGGCGCTGGAGGAGCAGCCGGGAGCCGGCGGTGCAGATCTCGCCCTTGTTGTAGTAGATGCCGAAGAAGGCGAGTTCCTCGGCGGCGTCCAGGTCGGCGTCGGCGAAGACGATGTTGGCGGACTTGCCGCCGAGCTCCATCGTCACCTTCTTCAGGGTGCCGGCGGATTTGCGGATGATCGACTGGCCGACCGCGGTGGAGCCGGTGAAGGCGATTTTGTCGATGCCCGGGTGGTCGGTGAGGGTCTCGCCCAGTTCCACGCCGGGGCCGGTGATCACGTTCAGCACCCCGTCGGGGATCTCCGCCTCCTGGAAGAGCTCGGCGATCTTCAGGGCGGTGAGCGGGGTCGCCGGCGAGGGCTTGTGGACGACCGTGTTGCCCGCCGCGAGGGCCGGTGCGATCTTCGTCATCGACAGCAGCAGCGGGAAGTTGAACGGGGTGATGGCGCAGACCACGCCCAGCGGTTCGCGCAGGGTGTAGGCGAGCTGTCCGCCGGCCGGCGCCCGCGAGGAGCCGTCGACCCGGGTCACGGCGCCGGCGTAGTAGTGCATGAGCTGCGCGGCCATGGGGGCGTCGACCGTGCTGGAGAAGGCGAACGGCTTGCCCATGTCCACCGTCTCCAGCAGGGCGATCTCCTCCAGGTCGCGCTCGATGAGCTCACCGACCCGGTTCAGCCGCAGCGCGCGCTCCTGGGCGGACAGTCTGCTCCAGGGACCTTCCTCGTAGGCCGCGCGGGCGGCCGCCACGGCCGCGTCCGCGTCGGCCGCGGTGGCCTGGGCCACCGGCACGATCTCCTGTCCGTCCACGGGACTGATGTCCGGCTCGGTACGGCCGTCCTGGGCCGAGACCCATGTGCCGCCGATGAACAGCTTCCCGGGGTTGGCCAAGGGCTGGTCGCTGAGCGCGCGCTTGGTCATGGCTGCCTTCCGGTGTCGGTGTGCGGGGCGTGGTACTAGCCCTTCGCGAGCTGCCGTAAGAACGTCTCGGCGAGGGCCTTGGAGGAGTACGGGTTCTGGCCGGTGGTGAGTTTGCGGTCCACGACGACGTGCGAGTCCCAGATCGCCTCGGCCTTCTCGTAGCGGGCGCCGAGCCGGGTGAGCTCGGCCTCCAGGATCAGCGGGAGGCGGCCGGCCATGTTGGTGACCAGCTCCTCGCTGTGCGAGAAGGCCGTCATCCGGTAGCCCTCGAAGGGCCAGTGGCCCTCGCCGTCGCGCAGCGCGAGCAGCGCGGTGTGCCCGTGGCAGACGGTGGCCAGCGGCTTGTCCTGGGCGAGGGCCCAGCGCAGGATCTGGGCGAGCTCGTCGGACTTCGGCAGGTCGCCGATCGCGCCGTGGCCACCGCTGACGTAGATGCCGTCGTAGTCGGCGATGTCCTTCTCGTCCAGGGACTCCAGGGGGATCGGGTTCTTGAGCTGGGGGGTGCTCTCGATGACCCTGACGTACTCGGCGGCGTTGGCGGCGTCCTCGTCCGGGGAGCCCTCGGGGCGGACCCACCGCAGGAACTCGGGGTCGATGCTGGTCCGGTCGACCGTCGGGGCCTCGCCCCCGATCGTCGCCACGTCCACGGTGTGGCCTGCTGCCGTGAAGAGGGTGTAGGGAACGACGAATTCCTCGGCCCAGAAACCGGAGGGGTGCTGTTCGCCGTCCAGCAGATGGAGCGTGGCCTTGGCCGTCATGACGACGAGAATCTTCATGACTGTTCTCCTTGTTCTTGAATCGCTGCCGATTCAACACGCCGCCCGCGAGGGGCGTAAGGGGGGAGCGTCAGGCGCGCGATACTTCGTCACGTGCGTCCAACGCCGTGATGATGGTGCGGAATTCACCGACCAAGGGGTGGTCGGGATGGGCTTCGGCGAATATGCGTTCACCGTAGAGGGCGGCCATTTCCGGCACATAGGGAAGAATTCCGGCCAGGGGGGCTCCGTAGACTTCCTGTGCGCGCCGGTGGGCCTGTGTGGGGTCGACGCCCTCCGGAGCCATGCTCATGACCAGAGCCCGCCGGCAGGCCAGCCGCCCGGCGAGGGCGATGGTCTCCTCGACCCCCGAGAGGTCGATCCGGTCCGCCCGCGCCATGATCATCAGCACGTCGGCGCTCGCCATGGCGGTCACCGACTCGTTGTTCAGCCCGGCGTGGGTGTCGAGCAGCAGCACGTCCAGGGCGTAGTACTCGGCCAGCCGGTCGAAGCCCTCCGGCAGCAGCCCGACGTCGTATCCGCTGGTCATGATCTCGCGCAGGGCCGCCGTCCCGGTCCGGGCGGGCACCACGTACAGCCCGGGCACGGCGACCTGCTGGGCCGCGGCCTCGATCTCGCAGCGCCCCAGCAGGTAGTCGGCCAGGGAGGGACCCGGGCCGAGCCGGAACAACAGGTCCAGGGTGGGCGACTGGATGTCCGTGTCGACCACCCCCACCCGGCGCCCCTCGCCCGCGATCAGCAGGGCCAGGTTCGCCAGTACCGAGGACTTTCCGGTGCCGCCGCGGTGCGAGTGCACCACGATGGTCCGGGCCATCAGGCCACCGCCGTACGCGCGGCCGTGGTCCGGTCTCCGTGCGGCCCCCGCGCCGCACGTGGCCGGTGCAGGGCCAGCATGGTGACGTCGTCGTGCTGTTCGGCTGTGCCGGTGTGCTCGCGTACGGCCGTGTCCATCCGGTCGACCACCTCCCTGCCGCTCGCCGGGGGGCCGGCGAGCAGCTCCAGCATCCGTTCGTCACCGAGGAAGGTGCCGTTGGGGCAGCGGGCCTCGGGCACTCCGTCGGTGAACACGAAGAGGGTGTCTCCGGGGTTCAGCTGTGCGTAGCCGAGGGTGTACACGCAGTCGGGCAGCACCCCGACGGCCGGCCCGGTCACGTCCAGCCCGAGCGGTTCGCCGCCGTCGGCGCGCAGCAGCAGCGGCGGGTTGTGGCCGCCGTTGATGTAGACGAGGCTGCCGGTCAGCGGGTCGAGCACCCCGAAGAACAGGGTGGCGAAGTACCCCTGCCTCAGGTGGTTGCGGGTGAGGTAGCCGTTGGTGGCGGTGACAGCGTTGAGCAGTGGTGTGGCGCCGACGACGGGAACCCGCCGGCTGCCGCCCGCCCGGCCGACGGCCACCAGGTGCTGCAGTCCGCTGTTCTCGGCGGTGTGCCGCAGCAGCGAGCGGATCAGCGCCATGAACAGTGCGGCGCCGACCCCCTTGTCACAGACGTCGGCGACGACGAAGGCGAGCCGGCGGCCGCGGGAGATCTCGAAGACGTCGTAGAAGTCCCCGGCGACCTGCCGGGCGGGCCGGAAGCGTACGTCGATCTCCCAGCCCTCGGGGACGGGCAACGATTCGGGCAGGAACCCGGCCTGGATCTCCCGGCCGATCTCCAGCTCCTTCTCGTACCCCATCAGTTCGGCGCGGGCATCGGCTTCGCGCAGGGTGCGTCCGAGTCCGGCGCGCTCCGAGCAGCTGTGCAGCCGGGCCCCGACCAGGGCGGGCAGGAAGGGCGGCACGAGGTAGTCGTGGCCGAGGCGCACGTGCTCCTCCAGGGCCGCGAACCCGGTCGCCGTCCAGACGACCACGATGGGCGCCCCGGCCCAGCGGCGCAGCCGGCGTACGGCCAGCCGTACCGATTCCCCGTCGGACTCGGCGGGCGCGAGCAGCACGTCCGCGACGGGCAGTCCGTCCAGCGGGCCGCCCAGCAGCTCGGGCAGGGTGCGGGCGACGAGTTCGGCGTCCATCGTCCGCAGCGCGTCGAGCAGTTCGAGCGGGGGCGGCGGGTACTCGTCGAGGATGATCACGGTGGTGGAGGGCATGGGTCCGTCCCCTCAGCCTTCACGGTCAGCATGCTGATGTTGCGGCCGTCCCTGCGCACGTAGCTGAATTCGTCCACGCTGGTCAGCGCCAGGTGGATGCCGAGGCCGCCGATCCGGCGCCGCTCGGGGGGAACCCCGGGGACGGGCGGCAGGCAGCCCTCGACGGGGTCGAAGGCGGGTGCGGAGTCCACCAGGGTGATCTGCACCCGGCCCGGCCCGGAGCGGCCGCGGACGGTGATCCGCCCGTCGCCGCCCCGGTACCCGTGCATCACGATGTTGGTGGCCAGTTCGTCCACGGCCAGCCGGATCCGGTACGCGGACCGCTTGTCCAGGTCCGCCCGGCCGGCCAGCCGCAGGACGAACGAGGCGATCGCGCCCAGCGCCCCCATCGTCGCGGGCACCTCCAGTTCGGCGGGCGTCCTCGCCAGTTCGACCATGTCACTCATGGCTCTCACTCATCGGAGAGCACGATGCTGCGGTCCAGCCCGGCCGTCCTGATGGTCCGGGAGACGGGCTCGATCGCGCCGACCACCTTGATGGTGACGTGGTCGGCGATCTTCTGCTGGGCGAAGACCAGGGACCGCAGCCCGGCACTGGCCATGTAGCCGACGCCGGCCATCCTGATCTCGACGGTGGTGGTGCCGTGGCCGGCGGCCTTCTCGATGGTCTGGTGGAATTCCGGCGCGGTGTTGGCGTCCAGCTCGCCCGCGAGCTCGATCACGGTGGTGTCGCCGTCGATGCTCAGGGACACGGAAAGCGGCATGTCAGGTCTCCTTCGGCCGTACGGTTCGGTCGCTCATGGCGCGGACGGGCTACAGCTCGGGTGCGGGCGCACGGCCGACGAGGATCACGACCGAACGCGGACCGATCAGGTACTTGCCCGCGTTCTCCAGCTCGGTCTCGCCGCCCGGGGTGCGGATGTCGTACGGCGCCTCGGCCCCGGTGTCCGCGAACAGGTGCCAGCTGCGCCCGTGGGGCAGGGCGGGCAGTTCCAGGTCGTGCGCCTCCCAGTGCGCGTTCATGGCCACGTACACCACGTCGTCGTCCCCGGTGCCGCAGCGGGCCACCGCCAGCAGCCGGCTCTCCTGCGACCAGTCGGGCTGCCAGGCCCGCTCCCCGTGCCAGCTGATGTCGGGCAGCCCGAGGGTGTCCCGCATCTGCCCGGTGGGGTGGGCGGTGGAGCGCAGTTCGCGGTGGTGGCCGCGGAAGGCGATCATCTCCCGGGTGAACCGGAGCAGTTCGGCGTTCTGGTCGACCTGGTCCCAGTCGAACCAGGAGAGCTCGTTGTCCTGGCAGTAGGTGTTGTTGTTGCCCTGCTGGGTGCGTGCGACCTCGTCCCCGGCCAGCAGCATCGGGATGCCCTGGCTGGTGAGGAGGATGGCCAGGGCGTTCTTCATCTGGCGCAGCCGCAGCGCGTTGACCTCGGGATCGTCGGTCGGCCCTTCCGCCCCGCAGTTCCAGCTGTTGTTGTCGTTCGCCCCGTCGTTGTTGCCCTCCCCGTTGGCCTCGTTGTGCTTGTCGTTGTACGAGACGAGGTCGGCCAGGGTGAAGCCGTCGTGGGCGGTGAGGAAGTTGACCGAGGCGGAGGTCCCGCGGGTGGAGTACAGGTCGGGCGAGCCGGCGAGCCGGGTGGCGAGCTCCCCGGTCACCCCGGCGTCGCCCTTGAGGAAGCGGCGCACGGTGTCGCGGTACTTGCCGTTCCACTCCGCCCAGCGGCCGTACGCCGGGAAGTTGCCGACCTCGTAGAGGCCGCCCGCGTCCCAGGCCTCGGCGATGAGCTTGGTGTGCCGCAGGACGGGGTCGTAGGCGAGCATCTCCAGCAGCGGCGGGTTGGGCAGCGGAGTGCCGTCCGGGGACCGGCCGAGGATGGCCGCGAGGTCGAAGCGGAAGCCGTCGATGTGGTAGTCGGCGACCCAGTGGCGCAGGCAGTCGAGCACGTAGTTGCGCACGACGGGGTGGTTGCAGTTGACCGTGTTGCCCGTGCCGCTGAAGTTGAAGTAGTACCCCTCGGGCGTGAGCATGTAGTACGTGGCGTTGTCGAGCCCCTTGAAGGAGATCGTCGGGCCCTGCTCGTTGCCCTCGGCGGTGTGGTTGAAGACGACGTCGAGGATGACCTCGATGCCGGCCGCGTGCAGGTCCTTGATCAGGGTGCGGAACTCGTCGCCCTGCATCCCGTAGCGTCCGGTGGCCGCGTAGCCGGCCTTGGGCGCGAAGAAGGAGACGGTGTTGTAGCCCCAGTAGTCGAAGAGCCGCTCGCCCGTCTCCGGGTTGGTGCGCGGGTTGTCGCTCTCGTCGAACTCGAACACCGGCAGCAGCTCGATGCAGTTGACCCCGAGCTCCTTCAGGTACGGGATCTTCTCCCGCAGCCCCGCGAAGGTGCCGGGGGCGGTGACCCCCGAGGAGGGGTGGCGGGTGAAGCCGCGCACGTGGGTCTCGTACACGACGAGGTCCTCGGCGGGCAGCCGCAGCGGTGTGTCGTCGCCCCAGTCGAAGTCCTGGAGGCAGACCCGCGAGCGGTACTGGTAGCCGCGGCTGCGGTCCGGCTCCACGCCCCACACGTCGCGGCCGGAGATCAGCCGGGCGTACGGGTCGGAGAGGACCTGGCGGGCATCGAAGCGGTGGCCGGTGACCGGGTCGTAGGGGCCGTCGGCGCGGTAGCCGTACTCGATGTTCTCGTGGTCGAGGCCGAAGACCGTCATGGCGAAGACGCTGCCCGTGCGGAACTCCTCGGGGAATTCCAGCTCGGCCATCGGCTCGGGCTCTCCGCGCTTGTAGATGACCAGGGTCATGGAGGTCGCCTGGTCGGAGTACACGGAGAAACTGACCCCGCCCGGGACCACGTTGGCCCCGAAGGGGAAGGGCTTGCCGGCGCGGACGCGGTACCCGCCCACCTCGTGGGTCGGGTACGCGTCGACACGCAGGACCTGCTCGGACTGCGTCTCGGTCATCGCGCGACCGCGCTCTTGACGGCGGTCTTCGCGGCGGCGGACCCGGCCGCGGCCGCGGCGGCCTCGCCGGTCTCGAAGAAGTCGAGGAAGCCGGTGGCCGACATGACGAACCGGACTTCCTCGCTCACCCCGTACAGGGTGACGGCGACACCGGCGTGCTGGGCCTCGCGGTAGACCACGAGCAGGGTGCGCAGGCCTGCGCTGGACACGTACGTGACCGCCGTGAGGTCGATCCGCAGCGGCCGGCCGTCCCGGACCAGCGGCAGCAGGGTCTGCAGCAGCGATCCGGAGGTCTCACTGTTGATCTCACCGGTGACGACGAGCACGGTGCCCGCCTTGTTCCGGCGTTCCTTGAGGTTGAGAGTCATGATGTTCCCCTCTATCTGGGGCGCCCCCCGTTGGGCATTACTTGGTCACCGGCCGCAGCCGGACCTTGACCTTGACGCGGCCCTGGACGTCGGGCAGCTTGACGGTCAGAGCGTCGGCGTCGAAGTCCCGGTACGGCTTCTCGTCGATCTCGACGGACGCGATCTGCACCGATCCCGCAGGGAGCAGGTCGGGCGAGACGCGCAGGATGCGGTCGGGCAGGCCCGTCGGCTCCGGCTTGAAGTGGAAGTCCATCTCCCGGCCGTTGACGAGCAGGTTGTTGTACACGGCGGAGAGGTAGCAGAGTTCCGCCGAGTGGTACATGGACATCGAGTGGCTGCCCTTGAGCCGCTCGGTGCCGAGCAGGTACGGCGTACCGCTCGCGAGCACGTTGAAGTAGACGGCTCCCTCGTCGTGGTCGAGGAAGAAGGTGTTGTAGAAGGCCTGGGCCTGCCGGGCCTCGCGCAGGAAGTCCTCGCCGCCGACCGTGCCGTTCAGGATGAGGTAGGCGAGGATCGCCTGCTCCTGCTGCCACCAGGCCTTGCGGTCGTGCCAGGCGAAACGATACGTCTCCTGGTCGCCCTGCTTGATGCGCTCGACGACGTCGTACCAGCCGCCGCGCTGCCGGTCGCTGCCGACCGCCGGCATGATCTGGCCGATCTTGCGGGCGAGCTCCTCGTAGGCCGGCTTGGGCTTCAGTGAGTTCATCCGCATGAGGTTCCAGGCGATCTTCAGGTTGTGCCCGACCACCGCGCGGTTCTGCTGCCAGCTGTGCGCGGTGTCGTGCGACCAGTCGCGGAAGAAGCGCTCCTGGACGAACGGGCTGTTCTTGTAGTCCGGGAACTTGTCCGCGATGGTGTCGAAGGTGTACTCCAGGAAATCGGCGTACTTCTGCTCGCCGGTCGCCAGGTACAGGTTGATCAGGTACGCGGGCGCGTGGTCGCCGACCGAGTTCCAGTTCTTGCGCTCGGCGTTCTCGCCGAGGGACTCGTGGTCCGGGCTGAAGAGGATCGGGTCGATGTGCGAGTAGTAGCCGCCCTGCTCGCGGTCCAGGAAGAACTTGTCGAACAGCCGGATCGTGGCGTCCGCGTCGTTCTTGATCCGGACGTCACCGGTGACCCGGTACGTCTGGATCGGGCCGGCCAGCGCGTAGATCTGCTCGTACATCGGGATCGCGTCGTAGTCGTCGGAGAATTCCGAGGTGAACAGCTTGCGCTCGCTGTCCCCGTCGACGCTGATGCCGTGGTACCAGAAGACCACGTCCTCCTCGCTGTCGACGACCCGCATGTGCTTGCGCAGGTATTCGGTGCCGCGCTCGGCGACCTCCAGGTACTCGTCCTTGCCGGTCAGCAGGTAGGCCGAGGCCATGCCGTAGACCAGGCGGGAGATCGTGTCGGTCTCCTGCACGTGGCTGGCGGTCTTGTCGCCGCCGAGGCGGATCTCGGTGCGGTACTCGGTGAAGTCCACCGGGCCGTCGCCGAACTGCGCCCGCTTGTAGAAGTCGGCCAGCGACTCGATCTGCTTGACCCACCAGCTGGGCTCCTCGAACCGGTAGTCCTCGGCTCCGCGGCCCAGGAACACCAGGCGCTTGGCGTCGAAGCGTCCGCCGTGCTCGGGGTAGTGGATGCCGTAGGCGAAGAGGAACCGGCCGGGCGAGAGCATCTCGTCGATGTGCCCGGAGGCGTCGATGTAGGGCTCGTCCAGGTTGCGGACCAGCTCGGCGCTCGGGTCCCCGGCCAGCGACACGTCGAACTCGCGGTCGTCCGAGGTCTTCAGCCGCAGCAGCCGGCTCTGGGAGTCGAAGCGGACGACGTAGCCCGCGATCGTGTCGGAGAAGGAGAAACCCACGGCGTCAGCCATGTTTCACACACCGTCCTTGTCGTGAGAGCTGTCGTCCTCGAATCCCTGGCTGACTTCGACGATGACCCCGTCGGGGTCGCGGACCCACACGGTCCGCCAGCCGCAGATGAAGTCGTCGAAGTCCAGCGGTCCGAGGGTCACTTCGGCCGCGTCGCCCAGCTCGGCCAGGAACGCGTCGACGCTGTCCGTCTGGAAGGCCAGGTGGCGCATCCGGCCCGGGGCCTGCGGCCCGTCCTCGTGCGCCGGCCGGGCCGGCTCGGTGCCGGCCGCGAAGAGCTCCAGGTACGCGTCCCCCTTGCGCAGGAACACGATCCGGGCCTCCCCGAGATCGACGACCCGGGCCCGGGTGAAGCCGAAGTACCGGGTGTAGAACTCCTCGGTGGTCTTCTGGTCCGCGCAGTTCAGGCCCACGTGCGACCAGACCATCCGGCCCATCAGCCGGCCCCCCGGCCCCGGCCCGCCGCGATCAGCTCGATGAGCCGGCGGGCGAAGAGGTGGTGGTGGGCGCCCGTGCGCCCGGTGACCAGGTCGCCGTCGACCACCACGTCCTCGTCGACGTACTCGGCGCCCATGTTGCGGACGTCGCCGATGAGGTTGTTGTGGCACACCACCTTGCGGCCGCGCACCTTGTCGGGGATCGAGGCGGCCAGCCACATGCCGTGGCAGATGATCCCCTTCAGGACCGTCGGCTCCTCGAACGCCCGGCGCAGCAGCTCGGTCGCGGGCGCCAGCACGTCCACGTCCTCGGTGTAGCGCAGCCGGTCGGCCACCATGCCCGAGGGCACGATGACCGCCGCGTACCGGCGCAGCTCCTCGTCGCTCAGCCCCTCCAGGGACTGGTCCGCGGTGAACGGAGCCCGGTACTCGTGGCCGGAGAAGGTGATGGAGTCGTTGCCCCACAGCCGGGTCAGGAAGTCGACCCGGGCGCCCTCCTCGGCGAACCGGTGCTGGTAGTAGAAGATCTCCGGCTCGTAGAAGTCGCTCTCGACCAGGACCGCGATCCGGGTCCCGGTCAGGGCGCCCTCGCGCAGGACGGCGTCAGGCACGGGACACTCCCTTCAGGAAGTCCGCCGCGCGCTCGGCGATCATCGCGATGGCGGTGTGGCAGTTGCCCGACGGGACCGCGGGCATCACGCTGGCGTCGACGACGCGCAGGTTGCGCACCTCGTGCACCCGCAGCTCGGGGTCGACGACGGAGAGGTCGTCGATGCCCATGCGGCAGGAGCCGGCCTGGTGGTGGTAGCTCTCGGACTTCTGCTTCACGAAGGCCCGCAGGTCCTCGTCGCTGCCGAAGCCGGGGCCGGGCTGGAGCTCCTGCTTGTACCAGGGCGAGAACGCCGAGGTCGCGAAGATCTCCCGGGCCAGCTTGACGCCCTGCACCATCCGCTCCAGGTCCCACCGGTCGCCCAGGTAGTTCGGGTGGATCAGCGGGTGGGCCAGCGGATCGGCGCTCGCGAGCCTGATCCAGCCGCGCGAGACGGGCCGTACGACCCCGGGCAGGATGCTGACCGTGTTCGGGTGGTCCTGGCCGACGATCACGTCGAACGGCACGTGCACGAAGGCGATCTGCAGGTCGGGTGCGGGCAGGCCCGGCCGCGAGGACAGGAACAGGGCGCTCTCCGACAGGTTCTGCGCCGGCGGCGGCAGCTCCTGGGTGACCTCGGCCATCAGCCCGGTCAGGACGTGGTTGTGGAAGTTCTCGCCGACCCCGGGCAGGGCCGCGGTGACCTCGATGCCGTGCTCGCGCAGCCGGGCCGGGTCGCCGAGGCCGGAGAGCAGCAGCAGCTTCGGGGACTCGATCGCCCCGGCCGCCACGATCACCTCGCGGCGGGCCCGTACGGTGTGCAGGCCGGGCTCGGCGGCCGTGCCGGCGGCGGAACGGCCGTCCCCGACGGTCCGCCCGGGGACGGCCGCGGGCGGTGCGAGCTGCGCGTACTCGACGCCCGTGCAGGTGTCGCCGTCGAACAGCAGCCGGGTGCTCTGCGCGCTGGTGCGCAGGGTCAGGTTGGAGCGGTGCAGGGCCGGTTCCAGGTACGCCGCCAGGGCGCCCTGGCGGCGTCCGTCGGCCACGTCGATGTGGTGCCAGCCGGTGCCGAACAGGCCCCGCCGCGGTCCGTCGGTGTTGAAGTCCGCGATCTCCTGGTGGCCGAGTTCCACGGCCGCGTCGATGAAGGCGCGGGAGACCGGGTTCGGGCCGTGCAGGCCCGCGTTGGTGATCCGCTGCGGGCCCCGGGTGCCGGTGGTCGCCGCGGTGGCGTCCTCCTGGCCCTCCAGCAGGGCGAAGTACGGGAGCACGTCCTCGTGGGACCAGCCGGCGGCGCCCTGGTAGGCCCAGTTGTCGAAGTCCGAGGCGTGGCCCCGGATGTGCATCATGATGTACAGGTTGCTGCTGCCGCCGGGGGCCTTGCCGCGCGGTTCGTACGTACGCCGGCCGTCCAGTCCGGGCTGCGGGACGCTGGTGTAGCCCCAGTCGACGGGGCCGCCGAGCAGTTTGTACCAGGAGGACGGGTCGTCCACCTCGGGCGGGATGCGGTTGCCTCCGGCCTCCAGGACCAGGACGGAGACGTCCGGGTCCTCGGAGAGGCGGCTCGCGAGGACGCTGCCCGCGGTACCGGAACCCACGATGATGTAGTCGTACTCCTCTACGGCCATCACGTGTCCCCTCAGCCCTGGCTCAGCACCTGGAAGGGGACGGTGTCGTGGTAGTTCGCCATGTAGGCGATCTTTCCGTCCACGATCCGGAAGAAGTTCATGACCTCGGCCTCGATCGCCTCGCCGGAGGCGCTGACGGCGCTGAGGTGGGAGACGGCCGCGGCCTTCTCCCCGTCGACGAGGAAGTGCACGGGCTCGTTGCGGAAGACGCGGTACATCGTCCCCATGCCCTTCATCATCGAACGCAGCACCTCCAGGCCCTCGATGTGGCCGGCGAGCTGCTCGTCCATGACCTGGTCGTCGGCGAACAGGTCGCACCAGCGGTCCCAGTCCCCGGCGTTGGCGTACTCGTAGTACTTCTCAAGGATCTGTCGTGCGTCCAGCGTGCTCATCGCGCTCATCCCCCTATCGGTCCCGGCGGGTTCCGTCCGGCGCGAACGGTGCCCAGAACTGGCTGAAGGCGGTGGCCGAGTCCCCGAAGAGGCCGTCGCGGCCCTCGGTGATCCGGCCGTCGCGCCACCGCATGAAGTGGAAGACCGGGTAGTCCATCCGCTCGTACGGCGACCGGCTCGCCTCGTCCGCGCCGTCCCGCACGGCGACGTTGCGGCAGACGTCGGCGCTGCAGTCCTCACCGACGAGGACCGCCTGGATGTCCATCCGGAAGGTGCCGCCCGTGAGCTTGTGGGTCTGGCCCATCAGGTCCAGGAAGGCGTCGAGGCTCTCGTACCAGCCGGCGAGCGGGTGGTTGCCCGGCACCAGCCAGCGCAGGTCCTCGGAGTAGAACTCCAGGATGCGTGCACGGTCCCCGGAGCCGAGGGCCTGGTAGGCCGCACGGACCCGTTCCGGTGTCACTTCGGTCATCGCCGCTCCTCCTCCGCCGGCACTCAGAGGGAGCCGGAGCCCGGCATGGGGGCCAGCTCGTTGACGGTGTACTGCTTGATCAGCGGCCCGTCGGGGCCGGCCACCACGGTCCAGGTCTGGTCGGCGTCGAAGCCGAGCCACTGGCTGCGGGCGGCCGGGGCGTCCCAGATCTTGGCCTGCCAGTTGACGAGGACCCGGACGATCGCCCGGTCGCCCTCGATGACGGGCTCCACCTTCGTGACCGTGTGCACCTCGTCGAAGAAGCGGTGGGTCACGGCCTCGTACCAGCGGCCGAAGCCCTCGCGGCCGAGGAAGGTGTCCTCGGGGACCTTGAACTCCAGGTCCTCGGTGATCATGGCCAGCACCCGGTCCGGCGCAAGGTGCTGGTCCAGTGCCACGTACCAGTTCTCCGCGAAGGTGCGGATCGCGTCCTCGGTCAGCCGCTCGGCGGGCATGCGGTCTCCTCCTGTCCGTGGGGATGGGGTGTGCGGTGGGTCAGATCTGGACGTCGACGAGGAACGGACCGGGGTGGTCCAGCATCCGGCCGACGGCGGCGACCGCCTCGTCCGGCTTCTCCACGCGGGTCCCGCCGGCGCCGAGCGAACGGGCCAGGGCGGCGAAGTCGATCTCGGGGTGCGAGAGGTCGAAGGACCCCGGGAACCGGTGCTCCGGAATGTCCCGCTCCCGCCAGTACTGGGCGATGTTGTCGTCCAGCAGCCGGTACTTGCGGTTGTTGCAGACCACGAACTTGGCGTCGATGCCGTGCCGGACCGCGGTCCACAGGGCCTGGTAGGTGTACATCGACCCGCCGTCGCCCGCGAAGCCGACGACCAGCCGGTCGGGCCGGGCCAGCTTGACCCCGACCGCGCCGGGGAAGCCCACGCCGAGCGAACCGCCCCGGGTGAGGTGGTAGTCGCCGGGGCGCTGGGGCGGCAGATACCGGGTGACCAGCGGGGAGGTGGTCAGCGCCTCGTCGAAGACGATCAGGTCCCCGCCGGTCCGCTCGGCCAGGGTCCGCAGGAAGACCGCCATCGGCGAACCGTCCTGTTCGGCATCGGCTGCGCAGACGTCGAGCGCCCGCTCCCGGATCCGGGCGTCCAGCCGGGCGGCCGCGGCGGCCCGCTGCTGCGGGGTCAGCCGCTGTTCCAGTACGCCGGCCAGTGCGCGCAGCGCCTGGCGCGGGTCGGCGGCCAGGCCCAGGTCCACCGGGTGGTTCTTGGCGATCTCATAGGCGTTGAGGTCGATGTGGACGACCTTGGCCCCGGCCCGGAAGGGGTTCTCCAGCTCGGGGAACACCTCCGGGAAGACGTACGTGCCGACGATCAGCACCCCGTCCGCGTCCCCGACCAGCTCCTTGCTGTGCGGACCGAACATGTGGCCGGTCTGGCCGCGGCGCAGCGGGTGCGAGGCCGCGATGTTCACCTCGGAGGAGTCCACCTCGTACACGTCGGCGCCCAGCAGTTCTGCGACGGCGACGAGTTCGCGCTGGGCTCCCGAGAGCGAGACCCCGTCGCCGACGAGGACGACGGGCCGCCGCGCGGAGGCGAGCAGCTCGGCCGCCCGCCCCACCGAGGCCGCCGACGGCGCCACGTCCGTGAGCGGGACGGTGGCGGGCACCACGGGCTCGGAGTTGAGCTCGTCCAGCACGTCCATCGGCAGCGCCACGAACACCGGGCCGCGCGGCGGGGTCAGGGCGATCTTCACGGCCCGCCGGACGGTGCGCAGCACGGACCGCGGATCGGTGACCCGGGTCGCGTACTTCGTCACCGGCTTCGCCATCGCCACCAGGTCGGACGCCATCTGCGCGTCCATGGCGTCGTAGCGGACGCCGGCGTCGCCGGCGACCACGACGAGCGGGGTGTGGCCGCGCAGCGACTGGTAGAGCATGCCGATGCCGTTGCCCAGTCCCACCCCGGAGTGGAGCTGGAGCAGGGCCGCACCGCCGGTGGCCCGGGCGTAGCCGTCGGCGATGCCGGCGGCCACGGTCTCCTGGAGGGCGAGGACGTAGTGGAAGTCCTCCGCCGCGTCCACCGCGTCGAGGAATCCCTGTTCCACCGTCCCCGGATTTCCGAACATCACCGTCAGGCCGTCGGCCTTGAACTGCTCGATCAGCCTTTCCCGTCCGGGAGTGGCTTCCATGAATCCCCCTCTTTTCACCGCAGTTACGGGGCCGCCGGAATTACCACCCGTAACGGGTGAGGCCTTCTTCGAGGACTTCCACGATCTTCTGCCCCGTGAGGTACGAGTCGGGGGTCGACCGGCCGGTCACGAAGGGGAAGTCGACGATCACCGAGAGCGGGTGGCCGAAATTCCCGTGGTACGCCCCGCGCGGGCCGGTCGCATCGCGCAGGATGTACTCCAGCGGGTACGGCGGCGGCCCCATGTTGAAGTCGGTGCCGAGGAAGCCGGTGCCGTCCTTGTAGTCGTACTCCTTGCAGTGGCCGGTCACGTGCTTGCCCCAGATGATGCTCCTGCGGTCGCCCCAGTCCCGGGCGAAGGCCAGGCAGGCGACGCCGTAGCACTCGGCGGCCACGACCTTGCCGGCCTTCTTGAAGGCCAGGATCAGGGCGTGGACCCGCTCGTTGTTGGCGAGGTCGACGATGGGGCCGCTGCCCCCGACGACGAGGATCGCGTCGTATCCGGCGATGTCGGCGTCGAGCTTGTCCAGGTCGCGGTGGTACTGCTCCAGCTTGCGCAGGTAGCCCTCGTCACTCGTGTACGGGCGCTCCGGCACCCACGCCTCGATGTCGAGCGGCGAGTCCAGCCGGCTCGACTGCTCGAACTCGCGTCCCAGCCGGGCGTTCTCCTCGGTGGTGACCGAGCGTCCCAGTGGAGGGTCGATGAAGTTCGCGTCGAGGCTCGGCGGAAGAGCGTGCGCACGCTTTCCGGTCGGCGTGGCGAATACGACTTCGTAGCCCCGCTCGTCGAACTTCGACACCGGGCCTATCAGTTCCTCGGCCCAGTAACCGTGTTCGGAGACAATGACCAGAATCTTTCTGCTCACGGATTCCTCCAGGCGCCGCCTGTTGTCGTTGGCGTCCACCACACTGCTGGCGCCCGGACCCGCCGTCAAAGCGCCCGAAGGCGACTTCGTGAGGTAGGAAGGCAGGTCGTCGGCCCACTTCACGTAGTCACTCACCGAGGTCATGAAGTAGCCGCGGGACTTCCTGACTTCGGCCGAATCACTGAACCATTGCGGGGGCCCCGCCCTATGGTCTGGACGCGCCGTGAATCACGGGTGCACGGAAGGACAGAGGAGAGGGACGGGGACGATGACGACCGACCTGTTGTGCACACACATCGATCAGATACGTCCGGTGAAGCCCGGCACGGAGGGCTGCGAGGAGTGCCTCGTCCTCGGCGACAGCTGGGTGCACCTGCGGATGTGCCTCAGCTGCGGGCACGTCGGGTGCTGCGACTCCTCGAAGAACCGCCACGCCACCAGGCACTACCGCACCACCGAGCACCCCATCGCCGCCTCGCACGAGCCCGGCGAGGACTGGGCCTGGTGCTACGCCGACAAGCTGATGCTGGACCCGGCGTGAGCGCGGCACCGGAGAGCGCCGCCGCCCCCGCGACCACGACGACCACGACGACCACGGCGGCCGGGCGCGCGGAGACCAGGAAGCCCGTCATCCTGGCCGTGGACGACGACCCGCAGGTGCTCCGGGCCGTCCGCCGGGACCTGCGCAGCGCCTACGGCGACCGCTACCGGGTCCTCGGGGCCTCCTCGGCCGCCGACGCCCTGAAGATCCTGGACTCCCTCGACGAACGCGGCCACGACCCCGCGCTGTTCCTGGTGGACCAGCGGATGCCGGACGTGACCGGGGTCGAGTTCCTCCTCGAAGCCGTCAGCCGCTTCCCCGACGCACGCCGGGTCCTGCTCACGGCGTACGCGGAGACCGACGCGGCGATCACCGCCATCAACCGGGTCCGGCTGGACTACTACCTGCTCAAGCCGTGGGACCCGCCGCACGAGCGGCTCTTCCCGGTCCTCGACGACCTGCTGTCGGACTGGCTGGCCACCTACCGCCCGGCCTACGACGGCATCATCGTCGCCGGCCACCTCGTCGCCCCCGGCACCCACGCCGTACGGGACTTCTTCACCCGCAACGGGCAGCCCTTCCGCTTCCTCAACGTCGAGCGGGACCCGGAGGCGCTGACCCTGATCGCCGCCCAGCCCGACGCCCCGCTGCCCCTCGTCCGCTTCCCGGACGGGTCGGTGCTCTCCGCGCCGAGCGACACCGAGCTGGCCCAGCGGCTGGGGCTGGCCACGACCGCCTCCCGCCCGCACTACGAGTGCGTCATCGTGGGCGCGGGGCCGGCGGGCCTGGCGGCCGGGGTGTACGCGGCGTCGGAAGGCCTGTCCACCCTGATGCTCGACTCCCGGGCCCCCGGCGGCCAGGCCGGCACCTCCAGCCTGATCGAGAACTACCTGGGGTTCCCGTCGGGCCTCTCGGGCGGCGACCTGACCCGGCGGGCCACCATCCAGGCCTCCCGGTTCGGCGCCGAGATCCTGCACCCGGTGGAGGTGGTCTCGCTGACCCGCGACGACCCGGCGAAGATCCTCACCCTGGCGGACGGCACGGAGATCAGCGCGGAGACGGTCCTGCTGGCCACGGGGGTCTCGTACAACCGCCTCCAGGCCCCCGGCGCGGACCGCTTCGAGGGCGCGGGCCTCTACTACGGCGCGGCCACCACCGAGAGTTCGGCGTGCATCTCCCAGCACGTGTTCATCGTGGGCGGTGCGAACTCGGCCGGCCAGGCGGCGGTGCACTTCGCCAAGTACGCGGCCCGCGTGACGATCCTGGTGCGCGCGGAGTCCCTGGACGCGAGCATGTCCCGCTACCTGATCGACGAGATCGAGCGCACCCCGAACATCGAGGTGAAGGTCCACACCACGGTCGTCGCCCTGTCCGGCGAGGAGCACCTGGAACGGATCACCCTGCACTCCTCCGACACGGGCGAGGACACGGAGGTCCCGGCCCGCTTCATGTTCACCTTCATCGGCGCCCGCCCGCACACCGACTGGCTGTCGGGCGTGGTCGAGCGGGACGAGTACGGCTTCGTCCTCACCGGCTCCGACCTGATCGCCAACGGCGGCGAGCTGCCCGCGGAGTGGAGCCTGGAGCGGGCCCCGTACCCGCTCGAAACCAGCGTCCCCGGTGTCTTCGCGGCCGGTGACGTGCGCGCCCACTCGGTCAAGCGCGTCGCCTCGGGCGTCGGCGAGGGCGCGATGGCGGTCTCCCTGATCCACCGCTACCGCTCGATGGGCTGAGAGCGAACACGGAGCCCTTGCGATCAAGCGGGCAGCGGATGCAACGTTGATTACATGATTACAGCAGAGCAGAGCGAGCAGCTTCGCACGTGGTTCGCGGACCGCCTTCCGGTGGACGTCTACGAATCACTGGTCGAGGTGGCCGTGGACCGCGAGGAGATCACGGTCGTCGGCACCCTCCCGGCGAACGAGTCCGTCAAGGAGTTCCGCGAGCGCACCCGCGAACAGCGCATCGAGGTGGCCCGGGAGGCGGAGGAGCTCTACCGCCGCAAGGTCGCCTGGGCCGTCCAGTCCGGCGACGACCGCATCCTCTTCACGCACCTCGCCGTCCCGGTGATGACGCGCCTGCGCCAGCCGGAGCGCCAGGTCCTCGACACCCTGGTCGCCGGCGGCGTGGCCCGCAGCCGCGCCGACGCCCTGGCCTGGTGCGTGCGCCTGGTCGGCCGCAACACGGACGAGTGGCTGACCGAGCTCCGGGACTCCCTCGCCAAGGTGCAGCAGGTCCGGGCGGCGGGCCCCGACGTCACCCCCGAGGACGGCCCCGGCGGCGCCGACTCCCAGAAGTCTGGGCCGGAATGAGCAAAGCCCTCCCGGCCCGGGCATGATCACGCAAGTCTGACTGGCGACCAGGACCCCGATCACAGGGAGAGGCCCGTTCCATGACCACCACCGTCGAATACATCCGCTACCGGATCGCATTGGACGACCAGCAGGCCTTCGAGGACTCGTACCGGCAGGCCGCGGAGGCCCTGGCCGCGTCGCCCGAGTGCATCGACTACGAGCTGGCCCGCTGCGAGGAGGAGAACGACCGCGAGCACTACGTCCTGCGCATCCGCTGGACCTCCGTCGACGCCCACCTGAACGGCTTCCGCAAGGGCGAGCACTTCCCGGCGTTCTTCAGCGCGATCCGCCCGTACGTGAAGGCCATCGAGGAGATGCAGCACTACCGCGTCACCGACGTGGCCGGCCCCGGAAAGGCCGCACCCCAGTCATGAGCCCCACACCCGGCACCACCCCCACCATCTACGAGTGGATGGGCGGGGCGGAGGCCATGCAACGCCTCACGGACGTCTTCTACAGCCACGCCCTCCAGGACGAGGTCCTCGCCCCGGTGTTCGCGGGGATGGACGCCGAGCACCCCCGGCACGTCGCGGTCTGGCTCGCGGAGGTCTTCGGCGGACCGAAGGACTACACGGCCCACCACGGCGGCCACCCGCACATGGCCACCAAGCACCTCGGCCGCGGCATCACCGAGAAGCAGCGCCGCCGCTGGGTGGACCTGCTCCTGGACACGGCCGACGAGGTCGGCCTCCCCACGGACCCGGAATTCCGGGCGGTGTTCGTCTACTACATCGAGTGGGGCACCCGGATGGCCCTGATCTACTCGGGCCCCAACCCGCCCCCCGTAAACGCGGCCGACATCCCGGTGTGGTCGTGGGGGCAGACGCCGCCCTGGATCCCCAAGAGCTGACCCGGTGGGGGCAGGATCCGGCTGCCCCGACCCGGTGGGGGCAGGATCCGCCTGCCCCCGCCACACCGGGCGGCACCGGCCGCAGCGCGGGCGGGACGACCCCTCAGCCCTGCGCCGGCTCCCCGGCGGAGACGAGCAGGACCGTCAGCTCCCCCTCGTCGGCGGACCGCCAGAAGTCGACGGCCTCCTCCAGCACGTCCCGGAGCGTCTCCCAGTCGCCCGGACGCGCGCCGGCGTAGTCCTGCCACGAGGACACCGCCACCAGCCACCCCGGCGGAGCCGGCTCCCACCACGACAGGTCCCTCAGGGCGTCGGCCAGCGCGTCCCAGTTGCCCCCGAACCACTCCGGCGCGCGCAGGGCCGCCCCCCAGCGCCGCATCAGCTCGGGCTTGGTCCGTACGCCGTCCAGGTCCACCCGTACGGTCGTCCAGCCCGCCTCCCGGGCGGCGGCGAGCGCCGGTGCGAGCGGCTGCGGCTCCAGGGTCATCGCAGGACCGCCTTGAAGGACTCGTAGTGGTCGGCCGTGTAGAAGAACTCCCCGCCCTCACCGGTCACGATCCGCCGGGCCCCGCGGTCCCGCTCCCCCGGCGTCCGGACGGTGAATTCGTGGTAGTAGCCACGCGGGTGCGGGGGCAGGACCTTCTCGAAGTTCCCGAAGACCGAGCCGTCCTGCCGGTAGGGGTACGGGCCGCCCTTGTCGATGAGCGCCAGCACGTCCCGCGCCTCCTGCGGCAGCGCGTCGGCCCGTACGGTGGCCATCCCCTTGGCCCATCCGGGCGCGGGCGCACGGGAGTGCGAGGGCGCGGCCGTGCCGCTGCGCACGCCGTGTGCGCCGCCGCTCCCGCACCCCGCCGCGCCGACCAGCACGACGCACAGGAACAACGCACCCAGCACGCGCAGCAACGATCGGGGCATGCTCCGGAAGATCATGCACCGATCGTGCCAAATGTCTGATTCGATCGCGAACCGCGCAGTGCCCGGGGTGCCCGGGGTGCCCGGGGTGCCCGGGGCGTGGCCCAAGTCCTCAGAGCGCGGACATCTTGGTGTACGGACTCAGAATGCGTTTCTGGACGGACCCGAAATCGACCAGGACAGCGATCCCCTCCTCGATACCGACGACACGGCCGAGGCCGTGCTCATCGTGAGAGACCCGGTCGCCGACGCTGAACTGCCGGAGCGGCGGTTCCACGGGGGCCTTGAACGGGCTGGACGGCAAATGGCGGCGAGGTACTGCGGACTTTGTCATCGGGACCAGTATGCGCCCAGTGGGCCTCGGAACGGTCCTGACTGCGGATCTCAATTGCGGCACCATCCACCGCAGGACCCCCACCGCGGCGGCGCCACCGAACCTCGCCCGGGTGCGGTCAGTCGCGTCCGTCGTGTCCGTCGTGTCCGTGGTGCGGTCGTGTCCGTCGTGCGGTCGCGTGAGTCGTGTCAGTTGCGTGAGTCGGGTCAGTCGTCGGGGTCGGCCCGCTCCAGCGCCGGGCGCAGCCCCGGGGCCGACTCGGTCAGCAGGTAGTCCGCGACCGCCGTGTCCGTGACCAGGCTGGTCACCAGGCCCGACCGCAGCACCGCGCCGATGGCCGAGGCCTTGCGCAGCCCGCCCGCGATCGCGACGACCTCCGGGATCCGCCGCAGCCGGTCCGCCTCGACGGTGATGCAGCGCTCGCCGAGGTCCCGGCCGACCCGGCGCCCCTCGGAGTCGAAGAGGTGGGCGGACATCTCGGCGGCGACGCCGAGCGAGGCGTAGTGGGCCCGCTCCTCGTCGCTCAGCATGTCGTGGACCGTGGAGATGCCGGGCTCCCACGAGCCGATGGAGACGGCCGCGACGGTCACCTTGTCGAAGTACTCGAAGGCCCGCGCGATCCCGGTCTGGCTCCGCAGCGCGGCCGCGGTCGCCGGATCGGGCAGCAGCATCGGCGCGTAGATCGGGTGTGCGTCGCCTCCGGAGACCTGCGCGGCGCGCCGTACTGCCTCGACGGAGCCGCGCTCGGCCGTTCCGGCGTCGTACACGCCGGTCAGCTGGACGACGGTGCACTGCGGGAGGCGGTGCAGCGAGGCGGCCATGTGGATGGTCGACCGCCCCCACGCGAGGCCCAGGACGTCGCCCTCGTTGACAAGCTCGCCGAGCAGATCGGCTGCGACCGCCCCGAGGTTCTCCGGGTCGGGCGCGTCCTCGGTCGCATCGGCCGGGGACTCCACCACCACGGCGTGCCGGAGCCCGTAGCGGGCCCGGAGGGCGTCGGAGCGCTCCGCGTCGAGTTCCGCCGGGACCCGGATCTCGATGCGTACGAGGTCGCGTTCGAGAGCGGTCTCCAGGACCCGCGCCACCTTGAAGCGGCTCACGCCGAATTCCTCGGCGATCTGGATCTTGGACTTGCCCTCCAGGTAGAAGCGGCGGGCCATGGCCGCCGCCTGCACCAGCTCCGCGGGTCCCATCCGCAGGGCTGACCGTCCCGCCGACATTGCAGACACCGCGTTCTCCTCACTGCTGTTCACACTCTCGTGTTCACACTCTGGTGTTCACACTCTCGACTCGCCGTTCATCCTGTCAGATCCGGCGGCCGTTGATCAGCCCGGACAGCTGCCGTTCACCGAGCTGTTCACCAAGCCTTGTTCCCGTTGTTCCTGTTGTCTCAGTGGTCACACGCCCAGGGCGCCGCGGAGATCGCGGCGTCCGCCTGCTCGCGCAGGGTCCGTACGGCGGCGGCCGGGTCGGCCGCCCCGTAGACCGCGCTTCCCGCGACGAAGACGTCCGCGCCCGCCTCGGCGCACTGCTCGATGGTGGAGGCCGAGACCCCGCCGTCGACCTGCAGCCAGAGCTCCAGGCCGTGCTTGGCGATCAGCTCCCGGGTGCGGCGGATCTTGGGGAGCATGATGTCGAGGAAGGGCTGGCCGCCGAAGCCCGGCTCCACCGTCATGATCAGCAGCATGTCGAGCTCGGGGAGGATGTCCTCGTACTGCTCGATGGGCGTCGCCGGCTTCAGCGCCATGGACGCCCGCGCCCCCTTGGCCCGGATCTCCCGCGCGAGCCGCACCGGCGCGGCGGCGGCCTCGGCGTGGAAGGTGATCGACCCCGCGCCGGCCTCGACGTACTGCGGGGCCCAGCGGTCCGGGTCCTCGATCATGAGGTGCAGGTCGAGCGGAGTGTCCGTGGCCCGGCTCAGGGACTCCACGACGGGCACACCGAGGGTGAGGTTCGGGACGAAATGGTTGTCCATGACGTCGACGTGCAGCCAGTCGGCCCCCTCGACGGCCCTCGCCTCCTCGGCGAGCCGGGCGAAGTCGGCGGACAGGATGCTGGGATAAATCTGAGCGGCCATGCCCCAAGCCTGCCATGCTCCCGGCTGCTTCCGGCCACGACCCCGCATCTCCGGATCATCTCGAAGATGGTGAAGTATACCTAAAATGATCATGGAGGATGTTTAATTTGTCCTTCTAGGTCGAGTGCCGCACTGTTGCGTCTTGGGGCCGACCTTGGCTTGGCCATGACACCGGCCCCGATGACACCGGCCCCTTCTTTTGGCCGAAGCTCGGCTCCGCCCGGCCCGCCCCAGACGCGAGGAGACCTCTCCCGGCATGCCCGCTGCCCTGAACCCGGCGACCACGTCCTCCCATCCGGCTCCCACTCCTTGGCGCAGCAAGGACTTCCGCACCCTCTTCACCGCCTCCACCCTCAACCAGTTCGCCACCAACACCGGCCAGGTGGCCGTCCCCCTCCTCGCCCTGACTTCTCTCGACGCCGGCGCCGCCCAGATCGGCGCCCTCGCCGCCCTCGCCACCGCGGCCTTCCTCCTGATCGGCCTGCCGGCCGGCGCCTGGGTCGACCGCCTGCGCACCCGCCGGGTACTGATCGCCGCGGACCTCACGCGCGCGGCACTCCACGCCTCGCTGCCGCTCGCCTGGTGGCTGGACGGCCTGACCCTCGCGCAGCTGTACGCCGTCGTCCTGGCGAGCGGCTGCGCCACCGTGTTCTCCGAGGTCGGCTCGCAGAGCGTGCTGCCCCGGCTGATCGGCCGCGCCGGACTGGTCCGCGCCAACGCCGCCCTGGTCACCCTGATGGCCGTCGCCAACATCGCCGGCCGCGGCGCCGGCGGAGCCCTGGTCGCCGCCCTCACCGCACCCGTCGCCCTGGCCTGCTCCGCGGCCGCCTACCTCGCCTCGGCGCTCCGCCTGGTCCGGATCCGCCCCACCCCGGCGCCCCCGCGCGACCGGACACCGCTGGTGGCTCAGATCCGGGAGGGGGTGCGGCACGTACTGGGACACCCCGAACTGCGCGCCCTCGCGCTCAACTCCGCCCTCAGCAACCTGGGCAGCGCGGTGGTCAACACCATGCTCCCGGTCCTCTTCGTACGGGAGCTCGGCCTCTCCGCGGCCGCACTCGGCCTGTTCTGGGCGGCGGGCGGCGCGGGGCTCCTGCTGGGCGCGCGCCTGGCCCGGCCGTTCGCCGCCCGGGTGGGCTACGGCCGCGCCCTGGTCCTGAGCCTGACCCCGGCGACGCTGCTGGTACCGCTGATGGACCGCGGATGGGGGCTGTGGGTGGCGGGGGCCGGGTGGCTGCTGGCCATGATGAAGGTCGGCGCGAACAACGTCCTGGGGGTCAGCCTCCGCCAACACCTGACCCCGGAGGCCCTGCTGGGCCGCATGAACGCCACCTTCCGTTTCCTTCTCACCGGCGCACTCGCCCTCGGCGCAGCCGCCTCGGGCCTCCTGACGGAACTGACCACCCTGCACACCGCCCTCTGGACGGGAGCCACGGTGATGGCGCTGTCGTGGATCCCGCTGTCCCTCTCGCCGGTCCGGCGGAGGGTGGCGGGGCCGTAGGCACCACGGGGTGAGGGGGGACCTGGTGTGTGGGGGGTGGGGTGGGGTGGGGTGGGGTGGGGGGCGTCCCGGCGGTCCACTGTCCTTCCGGGGCGGGCCGGGCCGTCAAGGGCGCTCCTTCGTCGCGTCGCTTCGCGATGGCCTTCGG